>VBKJ01000164.1 GCA_005879795.1 Deltaproteobacteria bacterium | reverse complement strand
AAGCGCCCCAGGACGTCGCCGACCAGCGTCACGTAGAAGTGGCCGAGGTGCGGCTCGGCGTTCACGTAGAAGAGCGGCGTGGTCAGGTAGAGCGGCTCGCTCGGCATGCGGGTGCGCGCTGCGCCGCCGGCGTCAGGCGTCGGCACGGCGGACAACCAGGTCGTCCCGGGTCGCCTCGACCTCGACGTTGTCCTCGCTGCGACGGACGACCACGGTCTGCCTGAGGACGTTCTGCCGAACGACCGTGCCGTCGCCCTTGACCGACTCGACCGGCGTCCCGACCGCGGGCAGACCCTTCTTGAGCTCGACGTAGGTCTCGTACTCGTAGCGCAGGCAGCACTTGAGCCGCCCGCACATGCCGGCGAGCTTCGAGGGGTTGAGCGACAGGCCCTGCTCCTTCGCCATCTTGACCGACACCGGCTGGAACTCCTGCAGCCACGAGGAGCAGCACAGCTCGCGCCCGCAGGGGCCGATGCCGCCGGTCACCTTGGTCTCGTCGCGCGCGCCGATCTGCTTCATCTCGACGCGCGTGCGCAGGAGCTCGGCGAGCTCCCGTCCCAGGTCGCGGAGGTCGACGCGCTCCGCACCCGCGAAGAAGAAGGTCACCTTGCTCGCGTCGAAGGCCGACTCGGCCTTGACCAGCTTCACGGCGAGGTTCCGGCCGCGCACCAGCTCGAGCGCCGTCCCGTAGTGCTGCCGCTCGCGCTGGAGGTTCTGGTCCTCGCGCGCGAGGTCGCGCGAGTCGGCCTTCTTGATGACGCGCTGGAGGGCACGGGCGGTCGGACGCGGGCGGGCCAGGGCGACGACCGTGCCGAGCGCGGGACCGCGCTCCGTCTCCACCAGCACCCGGTCGTCACGGACGAGGACGAGCGGACCCGGATCGAAGTCGTAGACCCGGCCGCTCGGCCGGAAGCGGACGCCGACCGCGGGGCCTCTGGTCTCTACCGGGCGCTCTTCCATGGGGGCGCCTGCGCGGCGCTTGCGCCGCGCTCGATCGCGCGCAGCGAGAGCAGCATGGTCTCGACGGCGAGCATGCGGTTGGCATTCTTCTCGAGCGCGACGATCGTAGCATAGACGGCCTCGAGTTGGCGAAGCAGCGCCGCGGGGGAGAGATGGCGCGCGGCGCGGCGGACGTCGTCCGCCGCCGCCGGATTGCGCAGTGGGGCGGCGTCGCCCGCGAGCGCGGTCTCGAGGACGTCGCGGTACCAGGCGAGGGCCGTGGCGAGGCCCGCGTCGAGGGCGCCCCGCGAGAGCTCCTGCGCGGTCCGGGAGAGCTCGTCCGCGCCGAGCTCGCGGAGCCGCGGCAGGTCCTGCAGCACGCGCGCGCGCGCTCGTGTCTCCGCCTCGCCCGCGAGCGCGAGCGCGCGGCCGGGCGATCCCTCGGCGAGCGGTGCCAGCTCGCGGGCCTGCCGGGCGGGCACGCCCGAGGCCTCGAGCACGCGCACGACCTCCGCCACCGGCAGCGGGTCCAGGCGCACCACCTGGCAGCGCGAGCGGACGGTCGGGAGGAGAAGGGCCGCGGCGGAGGCGACGAGCACGAGCACTGCCGCCCCCGGCGGCTCTTCGAGCGTCTTCAAGAGGGCGTTCTGCGCCTGTTCGCTCAAGCAGTGCGCGTCGTCGAGGACGGCCACCTTGCGCGCCGCCATGAGCGGCTGGAGCGCGAGCCAGCGGCCGAGCTCGCGCACCTGCTCGATGCGGATGTCGCGGCGCTCCGGCTCGCGCGCGACGAGGTGCAGGTCGGGGTGTGTCCCCGCGGCCACACGGGTGCAGTGCGCGCAGGCGCCGCATGCGCCGCCTGTGCCGGGCGCCGCGCAGAGGAGGCGGGCCGCGAAGGCGTCGGCCAGCACGCGCTTGCCGATACCCGCCGGGCCGACCAGGAGCACGGCCGCCGGCACGCGGCCCTCCGCCGCCGCGCGCGCCAGCCGCGCCGCCGCCCCCGCGTGGCCGACCACCCGGCCGAGGGTCACGCGCGGCCCCCGAGCCGCCCCTCGGCCTCGACGATGACGCGCGCGTGCACCCGCTCGATGGGCCCGGCCGCGTCGAGGACGCAGAAGCGTCCGGGCTCCGCGGCGGCGAGCGTCAAGAAGCCCTGGCGGACGCGCTCGTGGAAGGCGAGCGTCTCCCGCTCGAAGCGGTCGCCCGTCCCGGCGCGCCCGCGCGCGCGCGCCAGCCCGTCGGCGACCGGGCAGTCGAGCAGGAAGGTGAGGTCCGGCCACACCCCGCCGCGCGCCCGCGCATCGAGCGCGCGCACCGTCTCCAGCTCGAGGCCGCGCGCGTAGCCCTGGTAGGCGAGGGTCGAGTCCGAGAAGCGGTCCGAGAGCACGATCTGCCCCGCGTCGAGCGCGGGCCGGACGACCTCGCGCACGTGCTGCGTGCGGTCCGCGCAGTAGAGGAAGAGCTCGGCGAGCGACGTCAGCGGGGCGGCGTCGGGGCCGAGCAGGAGGCGCCGGATGGCGGCCCCCGCCGCCGTGCCGCCCGGCTCGCGCGTCTCGACCACGCGGCGCCCGCGCGCGCGCAGGTGCTCGGCGAGCTGCCGCAGGTGGGTCGACTTGCCGGAGCCCTCGATGCCCTCGAAGGTGATGAACAGCGCCACGGGCGAGGGGCCCGTCTAGCCCGCGCCACGCCCCGCCGCAAGGGCGATCAGCCCGGCTCGTGGCTGCCGAGCACGAGACCGATGGCGTACAGGATATCGCGGGCGGTGAACGGCTTGGTGACGTAGTAGTCGGCGCCGCCCTCGTAGCCGGCGAGCAGGTCCGGGTCTTCCACCCTGGCGGTCACCATCACGACCGGAATCGAGGCGCTCCGCGGGTCGAGCTTCAGGTAGTGGAGCACCTGCGTGCCGGGCACCCCGGGCATCATCACGTCGAGCAGGATCACGTCCGGCCGCTGCTGGCGCACCGATTCGAGGGCGCTCCGCCCGTCGCGGGCGATGCGGACCTCGTAGCCGTGCTCGAGGAGCATCGTGCCGAGGATCGCGACGTTCTCCGCGTCGTCGTCGACGACGAGGACGGTGGCACTCATGGCGGCCCGCTCCGCTCAACGGCCGGCGAGGAAGCGCGCGACGACCTCACGCATTCTCTGCGGCCGGCAAGGTTTCGAGAGGTAGCCATCGCATCCCGCCTCGCGCGCCCGCTCCTCGTCACCCCGCATGGCGTGGGCGGTGAGCGCGATGATCGGGATATCGGCCGTTCCCGGATCCGCCTTGAGCCGACGCGACGCCTCCCAGCCGTCCATCCCCGGCAGGGCGAGATCCATCACGATCAGGTCGGGACGCTCCTGGCGCGCCAGGGCGAGGGCGGACCGGCCGTCGGCCGCCTCGAGGGTCTCGTAGCCCTCGAGGGTCAAGGTCTTGACCACGATGGAGCGGCTGTCCGGGTCGTCCTCGGCGACCAGTATGCGCTTTGCCATCCTGCGGAGCTGCTCTCAGCCGAGGTCCCGCACGCCGAGCAGCACGGGGCGGCGGGGGAGTGGCAGGAGGCCATCGGCGGTCGCCATGGCGGCGCGCTGCTGGCGAAGCGCGAGGCTCCCGGCAACGTCGAGGAGCGGGCCGCCCACTCCGGGCGCGTCCACCCAGAGCGCTCCCGCGATGGCGAGGCGCCCCGCACCGGCCACCCGTACCCCGCCTGCGGCGACCACCAGTCCAGTAAAGTCCAAGGCGCCGCGGATGTCGAGCAGCCCGTCCACGAAGAGGACCCCGGCGCCGTGCAGCGCGTCGCTCACCACCAGGTCGCCCGGTACGAGCGCGAGCGACGGGGGCGGCGCGTCCCCGGCCACGAGGGCCTCGGCGCCCCGCGGCCCTGCGGCCCGCACGCGCCCGGCGAGCGCGGCGAGGGGTGGCGGCGGGGAGTCGAGTGCGGCCCGGGTGCGCGCGCTCGACACGACCCGCGCCCCCTCGTCCGCGAGCCAGCGGTCGAGCGCATCGGGTGCGTCTGGCGCTGCGAGCCCCGCCCAGTCCGGTGCCGACGCATCGTCGGCATCGGCACCGTCGAGCGTCACCGTGCCGGAGACGCTCGCGCCCGGGGGCGCGCCGAGCCAGAAGAGCGCCGGGACGCCAGGCGCCCGAGCGCGGCCGACGAGCGCGTCGAGCGCGCGCCGCCCACCCGCGGCGCGCGCCTCGAGGCGGAGGAGCGCGCGCGGCGGGTCGGCCGGTCCCGGCGCGGCGCCGGCGCTCCCCGTGCACCCGGCCGGCGTGGCGAGCGCGCCGTCGTCCCCGGTGCCGATCCGGCCGTCCGGGCCGGCGATGAGCGGGGCGAAGTCCCAGCCCGCGGGGAGGGCGGCGAGCACCTCGGCCACGCACGCATCGCACGCCGCGAGCGCGACCGCCGCCGTGCGGCGCTTCCCGGCGAGGATGACCTCGATGCGCGCCAACTCGGCGACCGCGGCGCTGAGTGCGGCGGAGACCACGAGCGCGGCCAGGGCCGCCGGCAGCGCCGTGCTCCCCCGCTTCATGGCGCCGTCCGAAGGGCGATCAGGAGGCTGCGCTCGGAGCGCCCGCGGAGGCCGCTCGGCACGAGCACGAAGTCGAGCCCGACCGCGCCGATGCGCGCGCGCGCCGCCGCGTCGAGGCCGCCGCTCGGGATCGGCATCGCCGCGCCGTCCCGGTCGAGGTAGTGGAAGGCGCAGCCGGTCACCCCGTCGGCGAGCGGCATCGACTGGCGGCCGACGACGCGCGAGAGGCGCCGCGCGCTCGCGTCACAGCGGTAGGCCGTGATCTCCTCCGAGGTGTCGTCGATCGCACCGTCGCCGTCCAGGTCGGCGGCGAGGACGAGCCGATCGGCGCCGGCCTCGCGCACGGCCGCGAGGCCGCTGGCGGCCGGGTCCCACCCCGCGCGCCGTACGTCGAAGCCGAGCGCTTCGAGCGCGAGCTGGGCGGTGTCCTCCGCCTCACCCCGGGCGCCGCACGCGACCAGCAGGCGCGCGCCCGTAGCGACCGCTGCGGTCAGGGCGGAGAGCACCAGCAGCGCGAGCGCCGCGCCGACCAGCAACTCGACCAGACCGGTGCCGCGGGCGCGGCGGTATCTCACGGCAGCGCCTCCGTCGCGAGCTCGAGCGCGTGCCGCCCCCACGCGATGCGCGCGCTGAGGCGCGCCGGCGTGCCGCGCCCGCCCTCGCCGGTCCAGCTCCGGTCAAAGCGCGTGCCGTCCGGCCCGACCCGGCTGTCCGCGCCGGCGTCGCGCGGTCCGACGCGCAGGGCCTCGAGCCGCTCGGTCGCGAGCGCGAGCGCGCTGCCGGTGTCGCGTGCGAGGCCGAGGCTCGCGCTCGCGAGGCCCGCCACCGCGGCCAGCCCGGCGAGCGCAATACCGGCGAGCGCTGCGCCGACCAGCGCCTCGACTACGGAGAAGCCGCCGGGCCGCCGGCGGCCTGTGGCGGGCCTGCTCACTGGACCCTCACGCGGCCGCGCTGGTTCACGATCACGCTGCGCGTCCGCGCGCCCGCCGCGAGGATGATGGTGGCGTTCTCGGCGCTGCCGAGCCCGCTGAAGAGGACGCGGCTGCGCCCGGGGAGGGCCGCGAAACCGACCCCCGGCGGCAGCCGCCGCGTCTCGAGCAGCGCGCCCGCCCGGTCGCGCGTCTCGCACAGGGCACGCGCCGGATCGAAGCGGACCTCGATGGAGGCGTCACCCGAGAGCGCGATGCCGCGCGCCAGCCTGAGGGCGGTGGCCACCTCGCGGGCCGCGCCGGCGAGCCGGGCCGTCTCGACCAGCGCGACGAGCCGGACGACCCCGACCCCCGCGAGCACCATGGCCAGGCCGAGGCCGACCACGGCCTCGAGGAGCGTGAACCCGTGCGCGCGCTGCGTACCCGCCTCCTCCGCGGCACGCCGGCGGGCGGGACGACGCGTGCGGCACTCGCTTGCTACCCGGCGCCGCTGGCTGAGGCAAGCCCCCCGGGGCGCGTCCCGGATCGGCCTACCCGAGACGCCAGGGCACCGTCAGCGCGGGGCGGTAGAGCGCGAGCACGGCGCCCAGGGCGAGGAAGGGGCCGAAGGGGATCTCGGTGCGGCGCGCCGCGCGCCGCACGAAGGGCAGCACGGCGCCGGCGCCGAGGCGGTGCGCCACGCGCCGCATGCGCCAGCGGCCGCGGCGCGTGAAGAGGACCGCGAGGCCGGCGAGCGAGCCGGTGAGCGAGGCGACCACGAGCACGACCGGGATCGCCTGCCAGCCGAGGAAGGCCCCGATCATGGCGAGCAGCTTGACGTCGCCGAAGCCCATGCCCTCGACGCCGGTCAGGCGCTCGTAGGTCCAGGCGACGGCCCACAGGACGCCGCCGCCGAGGATGGTGCCGGCGAGCGCGTCGAGCGGCCCGATGCGCCCCGGCAGGAACGCGGCGCCGAGCCCCACCACGATGCCCGGCAGGCTCACCTCGTCGGGGATGAAGCGGTGATCGAGGTCGATGAAGGTGACGAGGAGGAGCGCCGCGGTGAAGAGGAAGGCGACCGCCGCCGCCGCGCTCGGTCCGAAGCGGGCGAGTGCCAGCACCGCGAGACCCCCCGTCGCCGCCTCGACCAGCGGATAGCGCGCCGAGATCGGCGCGCGGCAGGCGCGGCAGCGGGCGGCGAGCAGAAGCCAGGACAGGAGGGGGATGTTGTCGCGCCAGGCGATCGGCGTCCCGCAGCGCGAGCAACGCGAGCCCGGGCGCACGAGCGACTCGTCCTCGGGGAGGCGGTAGATGCAGACGTTGAGGAAGCTCCCGACGCAGGCGCCGACCACGAAGGCGAGGCCGAGCAGCAGCCAGCCGCCGTCTTCGGCGCGCATGGAAAGCGGCGACGTGCTGGACAGCACCGCGGGCACGGTTACCCTGGCCTCCGGGAGGCGGTCAAACCCGAGCAGCGGGGGACGCGCCCGCAGCCCGTCCCCCGCCGGATCGCAGCCCGATGCGAGCGTCTTACGAGCAGACCAGGTTGGGGCTCCCGGGGCTCGGGTTGCTCGTCCAGGTGCAGCTCACGGTCGCGCTCGGGTGGCTCGTGGTGAGCGAGAAGCTGGTCGCCGTGCCGGTCGTGGTGCAGGTCACGCCGCCCGAGCCGACGAAGCCCGGCAGCGAGCCGCACGCGCCCGTGGCGTACGTGTTGTTGTCCACGAAGTACGCCTCCTGCGACGTCGCCGCGTTGCGGGCGTCGGCCGCGACGCGGGCGTTGAAGCCGCGCGAACGATACGCCGAGAACTGCGGGATCGCGATCGCGGCCAGGATGCCGATGATCGCCACCACCACCAGCAGCTCGATCAGCGTGAAGCCCCTCGCTCGCCTTCGCTCCCTCCTGGTCGATGTCGTCCCCATGTGTCCTCCCCTGGGGCGGGATTGGTTGCCGTCCTCAGTCAGACGTCATCCATCCATGACCGCGCCCAGCTTGAAGATGGGCAGGTACATGGAGATGACGAGACCGCCGATCACCACGCCGAGGAAGAGGATCACGGCCGGCTCGAGCAGGGACATCAGGTTGGCCACCATGTTGTCGACCTCGTCCTCGTAGAAGTCGGCGATCTTCTGCAGCATGTTATCGAGGGCGCCGGTGGTCTCGCCGACGCTGATCATCTGGCACACCATGGGCGGGAAGACCTTGCTCTCGGTGAGCGGGTCGGCGATCGTGCGCCCGGCTTCGATGCTCTGGCGGGCGTTCATGATGGCGTACTCGACCACCTTGTTGCCGGCCGTGCGGGCGGTGATGCTGAGCGCGTCGAGGATGGGCACGCCCGAGGAGACGAGCGTGCCGAGGGTGCGCGTGAAGCGCGCCACGGCCGACTTCCGGATGAGGGGCCCGAAGATCGGCACGCGCAGCAGGAAGCGGTCGATCGCCACGTGGCCCTGCTCGGTCTTGTAGGCGTAACGAATGGCGATCGCGGCGATGATCGGGATCGCGACCAGGTACCAGATGTGGTCGATGGTGAAGTGCGAGAGGTTGATGACGAACTGCGTGGGAGCGGGCAGCGCGTGCCCGAAGCTCTCGAACACCTCGGCGAAGACCGGGATCACCCAGATGAGGAGGACCGCGGTGACGAGGATCGCCGCCGCCACGATGCACGACGGGTAGATCATCGCGCCCTTGATCTTGCTTTTCAGCTTGACGGCCTTCTCGAGGTAGTTCGCGAGGCGGACGAGGATCGTGTCGAGGATGCCGCCGATCTCGCCCGCCTGCACCATGCTGGTGTAGAGGTCGGCGAAGATCTTGTTGTGCCTGCGGATCGCCTCGGCGAGCGTGGTGCCGCTCTCGACGTCGTCCTTGACGGTGCTGATGGCGCGGCGGAACGGCTTCGAGTCCGTCTGGGCGGCGAGGATGGCGAGGCACTGCACGATGGGCAGCCCGGCGTCGATCATGGTGGCGAACTGCCGCGTGAAGACCACGATGTCGCGCGCCTTCACGGGCGAGCCGAAGGTGGGCATTGGGATGTCGAAGTCGAGGCCCTTGCCCTTTTCCTTGATACGCGACGGCTGCGGCTGGATGCGCTGGCTGCGCAGGCGGATGATCACCGCCTCGCGGCTCGTCGCCTCCATCTCCCCCTTGAGCGTCTCGCCCTTCGGCGACACGCCCTGCCAGCGGTAGACCGCCATCGTCCCCTCCGTCAGCCGACGCGCCGCGCCGTCTGCTGCCCGAGCATCATGCGGATCTCCTCGATCTCGGTGGCGTTGCCGATTGCCTCCTCGGCCGTGATGAGGTTCCGCTGCACCAGGGCGATGAGCGCCTGGCTCATGGTCTGCATTCCGAACTTCGACTGACCCACCTGCATCTGCGAGTAGATCTGATGCACCTTCTCCTCGCGGATCAGGTTGCGGATGGCGGTGTTCGGGATCATGACCTCGGCCGCCAGCACGCGGCCGCGCCCGTCCCGGCGCGGGACGAGCTGCTGCGAGATCACGCCCTGGAGGACGAGCGAGAGCTGCGCCCGCACCTGCGACTGCTGGTGTGGCGGGAAGACGTCGATGATCCGGTTGATGGTCTGCACCGCGGAGTTGGTGTGCAGGGTCGAGAACACGAGGTGGCCGGTCTCGGCGACCACCAGCGCCGCCTCGATCGTCTCGAGGTCGCGCATCTCGCCGATCAGCGCGATGTCGGGGTCCTGGCGCAGCACGTGCTTGAGGGATTGCGCGAAGCTCTGCGTGTCGGAGAACACCTCGCGCTGGTTCACGAGGCAACCCTTGTGCTCGTGCACGAACTCGATCGGATCCTCGACCGTGACGATGTGCTCGTGCCGCTCGCGGTTGATCTTGTCGATCATGGCGGCGAGCGTGGTCGACTTGCCGCTGCCGGTGGGGCCGGTCACCAGGACGAGACCGCGCGGCAGGGTGGTGAGCTCCGGCACCGAGGGCGGAACCCCGAGCGTCTGCAGCTGCGGCGTCTGGTGCGGGATCATGCGGAAGGCGCCGCCGACCGCACCCTTCTGGAGGTAGAGGTTGCCGCGGAAGCGGCTCACCCCCTTGATGCCGAACGAGAAGTCGAGCTCGCTCTCCTCCTCGAATTTCTTCTTCTGAGCCTCCGTGAGGAGGCTGTAGGTGAGGTTCTTGGTGTCGGTCGCGGTGAGCGGCGGATGGGCCAGCGCGAGCAGCTCGCCGTGGAGGCGGATCATCGGCGGGCTGTTGGTCGTGAGGTGGAGATCCGACGCCCCCCGCTCGATCATCTCGTGCAGGAAGGCCTCGATGGACGGCATGGCACCCGGGAAAGCAGGGGGCGTGCCACCTGCGACCCCTCGGCCGGCCGCGCCGCCCGGCCGCTAACGCCGTCAGCTTTGTGTCGGGGCGTCGCGGGGTGAAACGCCGTTGGAACAAAATCGTACGCGGGACTAGTCGGGCATGGTGACGCGCACGATCTCTTCGATGGTGGTCGCGCCCCCCGCCACCTTGGAGAGGCCGCTCTGCCGGAGGGTCTTCATCCCGGCCGCGATCGCGGCGCGCTTCAGATCGAGCGCGGTCGCCCCGGCCAGTATCTGCTCGCGCAGCTCGTCGCCCATCGGCATGACCTCGTAGAGGGCGATGCGGCCCTTGTAAGTGGTGCCGCCGCAGGCCGTGCACCCGGCGCCGCGGTAGACCGTGAACGGCTCGCCCGTCCAGCCGAGCTCGTGCAGCACCTCGGGCTCCACCGGATGCTCCTCCTTGCACTGGGCACAGATCACGCGCGCCAGGCGCTGGGCCATGATCAGGTTGATCGAGCTCGCCACCAGAAAGGGCTCGACCCCCATGTTGAGCAGCCGGTTCACGGTCGAGGGCGCGTCGTTGGTGTGCAGCGTCGAGAGCACGAGATGGCCGGTGAGCGCGGCCTTGACGCCGATCTCGGCGGTCTCGAAGTCGCGGATCTCGCCCACCATGATGACGTCCGGGTCCTGGCGCAGGAAGGCACGCAGCGCGGCCGCGAAGTTGAGGCCGATATCGTCGTGCATCTGCACCTGGTTGATGCCCACCAGGTTGAACTCGATCGGATCCTCGGCGGTCGAGATGTTGGTGCTCACCTTGTTGAGCTCGGCGAGCGCCGAGTAGAGCGTGGTCGTCTTGCCGCTGCCCGTGGGCCCGGTCACCAGCACCATGCCGAACGGCTTGTAGATGGCCTCCTTGAAGTGCTTGAGGGCCGCCTCCTCGAAGCCGAGCTTGGTCATGTCGAGCTGGAGGTTCGACTTGTCGAGCAGGCGGAGCACCACCTTCTCGCCGAACATGGTGGGCAGGACGGAGACCCGGAAGTCCATCTCCTTGTTGCCCGTGAGCTTCATCTTGATGCGGCCGTCCTGGGGGAGACGGCGCTCGGCGATATCGAGCTGCGCCATCACCTTGATGCGCGAGGTGATCGCGTTCTTGAGCTTGAGCGGCGGCTGCATGATCTCGTAGAGCACGCCGTCGATGCGGAAACGGACGCGCAGCATCTTCTCGTACGGCTCGACGTGGATGTCGCTCGCGCGCTTGCGGATGGCGTCGGTCAGGAGCGCGTTCACCAGCCGGACGACGGGCGCCTCCTCGGTGGCGCGCTCGAGCTCCTTGAGATCGATTTCGTCCTCGTCACGGAGGACCTCGACGGATTCGTTGCCGAGCTGCGAGAGCACCTGATCGTAGTCGCTCTGGCGGTCGTAGTAGCGCTCGATGGCGTGCTGGATGACGGTGGGGGCGGCGACCGCCACCTTGACGTCGTAGCCGGTCAGGAACTTGACCTCGTTGATGGCCGTCAGGTTGGAGGGGTCGGCCATGGCGAGGGTGAGCGTCGAGCGGACGAGGCTGGTCGGGATCAGGTGGTGCTTCGTCACCAGGGCCTGCGGCACGAGGGCCAGCACCTCGCGCGGGATGTCGAGCGAGAGGGGATCGACGACCGGCAGGCGGTACTCGCGCTCGAGGTAGGAGAGGAGCTTCTCCTCGGTGAGAAAGCCGAGGCGGACGAGGTGGGTGGAGATCGCGCCGCCCGCCTCCCGCTGCTGCTCGGTGGCGTGAGTGAGCTGCTCCGCGGTCACGTCGCCGCGCTTCTGGAGGGCCTCTCCGAGACGGGAGCTCATCGCATCGGAGGGCGGCGAGCCGCGACCCTAGCGGTGCGCGCCCGCAGAGTCAACGTGAGCCCCGCGGCGCGCAGCGCGCGGGCCATCACGGTGCGCGGCGCGCGGTAGCCCGTCCAGGCCTCGAAGGCGAGCGCGCCCTGATGGAGCAGCACGTGGGCGCCGCCGAGCGTCCGCCGGCCGGCGCGTGCGGCGCCGGCCAGGAAGGCCGTCGGGCGCGGGGCGTAGACCAGGTCGACGAACAGGCAGCCCGGCCGGGTGGCCGCGTAGCGCACGCGCGGGGCGCCGCCGGCGAGCCCGAGCGGTGTCGCGTTCACCACCAGGGTCGCGTCCTCGAGCGCCTGACCGCGTTCGAGCGCGGCCAGCGGCACGGCGGCGGCCACCCCGGCGCCGAGGCGGCCGAGGCGCTCTGCGAGCCGCTCGCCGCGCGCCGGGGTGCGGTTCGCGATCGTGACCCGCGCCGCGCCGGCCCGGCAGAGCGCCGTGCCCACGGCGCGCGCGGAGCCCCCCGCGCCGATGACGAGGGCGCGCGCGCCGCGGAGCCGCACCCGTCCGCGGAGCGCGGCGAGGAAGCCGCGTCCATCGGTGTTGTCGCCGACGGTCCGCCCGCCCGGGGCGAAGAGCACGGTGTTCACCGCGCCGATGCGCTCCGCCTCGCGCGTGACGGCGTCGAGAAGGGGGAGGACGGCCTCCTTGAGCGGGACGGTCAGGTTCAGCCCGCCCATGCGGAGCGCCTTGGCCTCCCGCACGGCGGCCGGCAGCCGGGTGGCCGGCACCCGGTAGCGGAGGTAGACGTGGGGCAGGCCGGCGGCGGCGAAGGCGGCGTTGTGCATCGCCGGCGACAGCGAGTGGTCTACGGGGTCGCCGAGCACCCCGAACAATCGCGCCTGATTCCACGTCGCCACGCACGCCCTCCCGGAACGCAGGGGCCCCTCGGGGCACCTGGCCCGACTCATCATCGGTCGGAGTCGGGGCGAGCTTTAGCCTGCCCGCAGACCGCGGGTGCTTTCAAGCACCGAGCGCTGCCCGCGCCGCCGCGAGCCGGGCGATGGGCACGCGGAAAGGCGAGCAGGAGACGTAGTCGAGGCCGATCTCGTGGCAGAAGCGGACGGTCGCCGGATCGCCGCCGTGCTCGCCGCAGATGCCGAGCTTGAGCTTCGGCCGCCGCGCGCGCCCCTTCTCGCTCGCGATGTGCATGAGCGCGCCCACGCCGGCGCGATCGATCGTCTCGAACGGGTCCTTGTCGTAGATCTCGAACCGGTCGACGTAGGGGACGAGGAAGCGGCCGGCGTCGTCGCGCGACACGCCCAGCGTCGTCTGGGTCAGGTCGTTGGTGCCGAAGGAGAAGAATTCGGCCACGCTCGCGATCTCGTCGGCGGTGAGCGCGCCGCGCGGGATCTCGATCATGGTCCCGACCAAGTAGCGGAATCGCGTGCCCTTCTCCCGCATCACCTCCTCCGCGACGCGGCGCACGACCTCGGCCTGGAGGGCCAGCTCCTTCACGTGCCCGACCAGCGGGATCATGATCTCCGGCGCGACCGCGACGCCTTCCTGACGCACCTCGGCCGCCGCCTCGAAGATCGCCCGCGCCTGCATCTCGGTGATCTCGGGATAGATGATGCCGAGACGGCAGCCGCGAAAGCCGAGCATGGGGTTGAACTCGTGCAGCGCGTCGACGCGCTCGCGCACGCGCTCGAAGGGAACGCCGAGGGCGGCGGCGACCTCGCGCTGCCCCGCCTCGTCGTGCGGCAGGAACTCGTGCAACGGTGGATCCAGCGTCCGGATCGTCACCGGGCGGTCGTTCATGACGCGGAAGAGGCCCGCGAAGTCGGCGCGCTGGAGGGGGAGGAGCTTTGCCAGCGCGGTGCGCCGCTCCTCCGCCGTGCCGGCGAGGATCGTCTCGCGCATGGGGCCGATCTTCCCCTCGCCGAAGAACATGTGCTCGGTGCGGCAGAGGCCCACGCCCTCGGCCCCGAAGGCGACCGCGTTGGCGCCCTGGTCGGGCTGGTCGGCGTTGGCGCGCACGCGGAGGCGGCGCTCACCGTCGACCCACCTCATGAAGCGGACGTACCGTTGGTAGAGGGGCGCGTGCGCCGCATCGAGGGTCTTGTCGACCAGCACCTGCACCACTTCGCTCGGGATCGTCTTGATCTTGCCGAGAAAGACCTCACCCGTGAACCCGTCGATCGAGATGTCGTTCCCCTCCTTCAGGACGCCCTCACGGTTGGCGATGCGGAACGCCCGCTCCCGGTAGTCGATCTGGAGCGCCTCACAGCCGACCACGCAGACCTTCCCCATCTGCCGACCCACCAGAGCCGCGTGGCTCGTGGTTCCGCCGCGGGCGGTGAGGATTCCCTCGGCGGCCTGCATGCCGTGAATGTCCTCGGGGGAAGTCTCGATGCGGACCAAGATGACCGGCTCGCCGCGCGCGGCGGACGCCTCGGCGTCGTCGGGGTTGAAGACGATGCGGCCCGTCGCCGCCCCCGGTCCGGCATTGAGCCCCTTGGTCAAGAGCCGGCCCTCTCGAGTCGCCTCGCGCTTCTCCCGGGGATCGAAGATGGGGCGCAGCAGCTGATTCAGGTCCTCCGGCTTCACGCGGCGGATGGCCTCGGTCCGGTCGATCAGCTTCTCCGCCACCATGTCGCACGCGATCCGCACCGCCGCGAGCCCATTTCGCTGCCCGACCCGGCACTGCAGCATGTAGAGCTTCCGCCGCTCGATGGTGAACTCGATGTCCATCATCTCGTGGTAGTGTCGCTCGAGGGTGCGGCGGATCTTGACCAGCTCCGCATGGGCGGCGGGGTTCTCCTTCGCGAGCGCGGCGATCGGCAGCGGGGTGCGGATGCCCGCGACCACGTCCTCGCCCTGCGCATTCATGAGGAACTCGCCGTAGAAGGTGTTCTCGCCCGTCGCCGGATCGCGCGTGAACGCGACGCCCGTGCCGGAGTCGGTCCCCATGTTGCCGAACACCATCGCCTGGACGTTGACCGCCGTGCCCCACGACTCCGGGATGCCGTTCAGCTTGCGGTAGACGATGGCCCGCTGGTTCATCCACGAACCGAAGACGGCGCCGATCGCGCCCCACAGCTGCTCGTGCGGATCCTCGGGGAAGGCGGCCCCCTTGCGCCTCTTGATGAGCGCCTTGAACTCGGCCACCAGCTCGCGGAGAGCGTCGGCGTCGAGCTCCGTGTCGAGCTGGACGCCGCGCGCTCGTTTCTTCTCCTGGAGCGCGACCTCGAAGGGGTCCTCCTCGTCCTTCGACTCGGGCTTGAGCCCGAGGACGACGTCGCCGTACATCTGCACGAAACGACGATACGAGTCGTAGGCGAAGCGCGGGTTGCCGGAGACCCGGATCAGGCCCTGCACGGTGCGGTCGTTGAGCCCGAGGTTCAGGATGGTGTCCATCATCCCGGGCATGGAGGCGCGCGCCCCGGACCGCACCGAGACCAGCAGCGGGTCGTCGGGATCGCCGAAGCGCCGCCCGAGCGCCTTCTCGATGCGCGCCAGGGCCTGGGCGACCTCGGCGCGGAGCGCGGGGGGATAGCTCCGGCCGTGCGCATAGTAATAGGTGCAGACCTCGGTCGAGATGGTGAAGCCGGGCGGGACGGGGAGGCCGAGGCGCGCCATCTCGGCCAGGTTCGCCCCCTTGCCGCCGAGCAGATCCTTCATGTCGGCGCGCCCGTCCTTGCGGCCCGCGCCGAACGCGTAGACGTAGCGCGCCGCACGCCGCGTCGCCGACCGGACCACCTTCGCCTGCGGTCTCGCCACGCTTCGCTGCCTCCTGCCTACGCCGCGGGCCTCTCGATGCGCGCGCCGAGCTCCTCGACCAGCCGATCCTCGGGGAGGCGAACCTGCGTCATCGCGTCGCGGTCGCGCAGCGTGACCGTGCCGTCCTTCATGGTGTCGTGGTCGACGGTGATGCCGAAGGGCGTCCCGACCTCATCCTGGCGGCGGTAGCGCCGCCCGATCGAGCCCGCCTGGTCGTAGTCGACCGGGAAGTGCCGGCGGAGCGCATCGTAGATGCGCCGCGCGCGCTCGGGCTGGCCGTCCTTGCGGAGGAGGGGAAACACCGCCGCCTTGTAGGGGGCGAGGCGGGGATGGAGGCGGAGCACCACGCGCGCCTCGCCCTCGACCTCGTCCTCGTCGTAGGCGTCCACCAGGAGGGCGAGCGTCGTGCGGTCGGCGCCCGCCGCCGGCTCGATGACGTAGGGGAAGTAGCGCTCGCGCCGCTCCTCGTCGAAGTAGGTGAGGTCCTTGCCGCTGTGCTCGCTGTGCCGCTTCAGGTCGAAGTCGGTGCGGTTCGCGATCCCCTCGAGCTCGGACCAGCCGAAGGGGAAGGCGTACTCGACGTCGACGCACGCCTTGGCGTAGTGCGCGAGCTCGTCGCGGGCGTGCGGGCGGAGGCGGAGGCGGTCGCGCTTCAAGCCGAGGCGGACGTACCACTCGAAGCGCGCGTTGCGCCAGTAGTCATACCACCGCTCGTCCTCGCCGGGGCGGACGAAGAACTCGAGCTCCATCTGCTCGAACTCGCGCGTGCGGAAGAGGAAGTTGCCCGGGGTGATCTCGTTGCGGAACGAGCGCCCGATCTGGGCGATGCCGAAGGGGAGCTTCAGGCGCGAGGTCTCGAGCACGTTGCGGAAGTTGATGAAGGTGCCCTGTGCGGTCTCCGGGCGGAGGAAGGCCACGTGCGCGGTGTCCTCGACCGGCCCGACGAAGGTCTTGAACATGAGGTTGAACTGCCGCGCCTCGGTGAGCTCGCCGCCGCACTCGGGACAGCGTGCGCCCGCGACCTGGTCGGCGCGAAAGCGCTGCTTGCAGCCCTTGCAGTCGACGAGCGGGTCCGTGAAGCCGGCCAGGTGGCCGGAGGCCTCCCACACCCGCGGGTGCATGATGATCGCCGCGTCGAGGCCGACGACGTCGTCGCGACGGGTGACGATCTCTCGCCACCAGGCCTCCTTCACGTTGCGCTTGAGCTCGACCCCGAGCGGGCCGTAGTCGAGGCTCGAGCCGAGGCCGCCGTAGATCTCGCTGCCCGGGTAGACGAACCCCCGCCGCTTGCAGAGGTTCACCACCTTCTCCATCGTCGGGGCGGGCATCGGTGAAGGCGGCGACCCTAGCGAACCCCCTCGGGGGAATCAACGCGGGTTCGGCCGAGGAGGTCGAGCGAGTGCACCGGTCCGCTGGTGACGGCGGCGACCAGCTGCTCGGTGACCGCCGCCGCCTCGCGCAGGATGGCCGCGTCGGTGCGGGCGGCGGCCTCGGCGAGCGGGCTCCGGGCGAGCCGCCCGAGCTCGCGGGCCGTTGCAGCCGCGACCGGCCGGACCGGCTCCCCCGCGCGCACGCACCTCCGGCACACGAGCCCGCCGCGCTCGAGGGCGAGGTAACGAGGGTCCTCGCCGTCGGCGGCGCGGCCGCACGCGCGGCAGCGATCCAGCGCCGGCGCGTAGCCGCTCGCCGCGAGGAGGTGCAGCTCGAAGGCGCGCAGCACGGGGTCCGCGGGTGCGCCCGCGTCGAGCAGGGTGAGCGCGTCGAGCCCGAGGCCGTAGACCTCGCGTCCCGACTCGCGGCCGAAGACCATGCGATCGGTCAGCTCGAGGACGTAGCTGCCGGCGGCGAAGCGGTCGAGGTCGCGGGTGAAGGCGCGCAGTGTGCCCACCAGCTCGCAGCGCAGCAGGAAGACCAGGTCGGAAGTCGCGCGCTGCCGGAAGACGGCGCGGATCAGGACGAAGGGCTCGAGCGTGCCCGCGAACCGGCGCCGCGAGTTCTTCGCTCCCTTGGCGATCCCGGTGACCTTCCCATGCTGCTCGGTGATGAGGGTGACGATGCGGTCCGACTCGCCGTAGGAGCGGGTACGGAGCACGAGCGCGGAGGTCGCGAGCTCACGAGGCACGGGGCGGCGCCGACATCTTCCTTTCCTATGCCCCACGGGGCTACGTGCCGCAAGCTTGACAAACGGGGTTTTGGTCCCTAGCTACACCGGGCCCACGCACCGAGGGGGGCGATGCGTCGCATGGTGGACGACGGCGAGACGAAGGGGAACGCTCCGCAGAGCGCGCCCGAAGCGGGCGAGGAGCTCGCAGCGCGCCTCGCGGCCCTCGAGGCCGAGCTCGAGAAGGCGCGCGAGGAGGCGCGGCAGAGCCACGAGCGCTGGCTGCGCGAGCGCGCGGACCTGGAGAACCTGAAGAAGCGCGCCGCGCGCGAGCGCGCCGAGACCATGAAGTTCGCCAACGAGAGCGTGCTCAGGGACCTGCTCCCGATCCTCGACAACCTGGAGCGCGCCGTCGCGCACGCGGAGAGCGGGGGCGACGGGCAGCCCCTGGTCGAAGGCGTCGCACTGGTCCTCAAGTCCCTGCGCGACGTCCTCGAGCGGCACGGCGTGACGCGGATCGAGGCGAAGGGGACGCCCTTCGATCCCGCGCAGCACGAGGCGATGGCGCACGTGGAGAGCACCGAGCACGAGCCGAACTCGGTGATCGAGGAGCACCAGCCGGGCTACCGCCTGAAGGAGCGCCTGCTCCGCCCCGCGCTGGTGAGCGTGGCCAAGGCGCCCGACCCCAACCTTGCCAGGGACAAAGACCGTGATTAAACCGCCCCGAAGGAGAACCTCGCAATGGCCAAGGTGATCGGAATCGACCTGGGGACCACGAACTCGTGCGTCTCCATCATGGAGGCGGGCGACCCCGTCGTGATCACGAACGCCGAGGGTAGCCGCATCACCCCCTCGGTGGTCGCCTTCACCGACAGCGGCGAGCGCCTGGCGGGTCAGATCGCCCGCCGGCAGGCGATCACGAACCCCGAGAACACGGTGTTCGCGATCAAGCGCCTGATCGGCCGCCGGTACGAGGATCCGGAGGTCCAGAAGGCGATGAAGGTCCTGCCCTACAAGATGGTGCGGGCGGACAACGGCGACGCCTGGGTCGAGGTGCGCGGCAAGAAGTACAGCCCGGCCGAGATCTCCGCCTTCATCCTCCAGAAGATGAAGCAGACCGCCGAGGACCACCTGGGCGAGAAGGTGACCGATGCGGTCGTCACCGTGCCCGCCTACTTCAACGACAGCCAGCGCCAGGCGACCAAGGACGCGGGCAAGATCGCGGGCCTGAACGTGCTCCGCATCATCAACGAGCCGACCGCGGCCTCGCTCGCCTACGGGCTCGACAAGAAGAAGGACGAGAAGATCGCCGTCTTCGACCTGGGCGGCGGCACCTTCGACATCTCGATCCTCGAGATCGGCGAGGGGGTCTTCGAGGTGAAGGCAACCAACGGCGACACGTTTCTGGGCGGCGAGGATTTCGACCAGCGCGTGATGGACTACCTGGCGGACGAGTTCCGCAAGGACCAGGGGATCGACCTGCGCAAGGACCGCATGGCCCTCCAGCGCCTGAAGGAGGCGGCGGAGAAGGCCAAGTGCGAGCTCTCGACCGCGATGGAGACCGACATCAACCTGCCCTTCGTGACCGCCGACCAGAGCGGGCCGAAGCACCTCAACATGAAGCTCACGCGCGCCAAGCTCGAGGCGCTGTGCGCGGACTTGCTCGACCGCCTCGAGCAGCCGTGTATCACCGCGCTCAAGGACGCCGGCCTCTCCACCCGGGACATCGACGAGGTGGTGCTGGTGGGCGGCATGACGCGGATGCCAGCCGTCCAGGCGCGCGTCAAGAAGCTCTTCGGCAAGGAGCCGCACCGGGGCGTCAACCCCGACGAGGTGGTGGCGGTCGGCGCCGGCATCCAGGGCGCGGTGCTGAAGGGCGAGGTGAAGGACGTCCTCCTCCTCGACGTGACCCCGCTCTCGCTCGGCATCGAGACCCTGGGCGGCGTGTTCACCAAGCTGATCGAGAAGAACACCACCATCCCCACGCGCAAGAGCCAGGTCTTCTCGACCGCGGCCGACAATCAGTCGGCGGTCACCATCCGCGTCTTCCAGGGCGAGCGCGAGTTGGCCCAGGACAACAAGCTCCTCGGCCAGTTCGACCTGGTCGGCATCCCGCCTGCGCCCCGCGGCGTCCCGCAGGTCGAAGTCACGTTCGACATCGACGCGAACGGCATCGTGCACGTGAACGCGAAGGACCTGGGCACGGGGAAGGAGCAGTCGATCCAGATCACGGCCTCGAGCGGCCTCGCCAAGGAGGAGGTCGAGCGCATGGTCAAGGAGGCCGCGCTCCACGCCGAGGAGGATCGGAAGAAGCGGGAGCTGGTCGACGCGCGCAACCAGCTCGACGGCCTCGCCTACCAGACCGAGAAGACGCTCGGCGAGCACGGCGCGACGCTGGACGCCGCCACCAAGGGCAACATCGAGAGCGCGCTCGCCGACGCCAAGAAGGCGCTCGAGTCGCAGGACGTCGGGCGCATCCGCGGCGCCGCGGATGCGCTCGCGCGCGCCTCACACAAGCTGGCCGAGGCGATGTACGCGAAGGCGTCGCAGGCGGGCAAGGCGGACGAGGCGCCCCGGGGCGACGGCGCGACCCCAGAAGGAAAGGGCAAGGACGACGTGGTCGAGGCGGAGTTCGAGGAGGTGAAGGAGTAAGCCCGTTCTCGCTTGCGGTGACCCGGTGCAGAGAGTAGAGGAGCCCTCACCCGCGCGCGGGTGAGGGCTCCTGTCGTCTTGCAATGAAGCGCGACTACTACGAGGTTCTCGGCGTGTCTCGCGCTGCGCGCGAGGACGATCTCAAGAAAGCTTACCGGAAGCTCGCCCTCAAGTACCACCCCGACCGCAATCCCGAGGACCGCCAGCGATCCGAGGAACGCTTCAAGGAGATCTCGGAGGCCTATCAGGTGCTCTCCGACCCGGAGCGGCGGAGCCTCTACGACCGCTTCGGGCACGCCGCCTTCGAGCAGGGCGTGCCGGGGGGCGCGGGCTTCGGTTTCGGCGGCAACTTCGAGGACATCATCGGCGACCTGTTCGGGGACTTCTTCGGCACGGGCCGGACGCGCGGCGGGCGTGGCCGGGCGCGGCGCGGGCAGGATCTCCGCTACGACCTCGAGGTCAGCTTCCAGGAAGCGGCCTTCGGATGCGAGAAGACGATCGCGGTGCCGCGCCTCTCGACCTGCGACACGTGCCACGGGCGCGGCGCCAGGCCGGGGACCTCGCCGCGCACCTGTCCGCAGTGCCAGGGCTCGGGGCAGGTCCGCTTCCAGCAGGGCTTCTTCTCGATCGCCAAGACGTGCGGCCACTGCAACGGGCAGGGCACGATCATCGCGCAGCCGTGTGCGAGCTGCGGGGGCTCCGGCGTGCAGCGGCGGACGCACCAGCTCAACATCAAGATTCCCCCCGGCGTCGACTCGGGCTCGCGGCTCAAGCTGCGAGGCGAGGGCGAGGCCGGGGCGAACGCCGGCACGCCCGGCGACCTCTACGTCGTGCTCAGCGTGCGTGAGCATCCGCTCTTCGCGCGCGAGGGGAGCGACGTCGTGTGCGAGGTGCCGCTCAGCTTCGCGCAGGCCGCCCTGGGGGCGGAGATCGACGTGCCCACGCTCGACGGCCCGGCCCGCGTCAAGATCCCCGCCGGCACGCAGTCGGGCCACGTCTTCAGGCTGAAGGGACACGGCATCCCCGACCTGAACGGCTACGGCCGTGGAGACGAGATCATCCGCGTCGTCGTCGAGACGCCGCGCAAGCTCTCGCCCCGGCAGCGGGAGCTGCTCGAGGAATTCGCCCGCCTCTCGGGCGAGGAGGTGCACCCCCTGTCCAAGAGCTTCCTCGAGAAGGTGAAGTCGATGCTCGGGTAGCCGTGCGCCGGCTCCGGGACGTGGGCGAGCACGCGTGGATCGCGGCGCTCGCGCGGCGGCTGGCCGCTCGGAGGGCCGACCGCCGCGTCCTGCTCGGTCCGGGCGACGACGCCGCGGCGATCCGTCCCGGACGCCGGCCGCTCCTCTTCACCGCCGACGCGCTGGTCGAGAACGTCCACTTCCGCGCCGGCTGGGCGGCGCCCGCGGCCCTCGGACGCCGCGCCTGGGCGGTCAATGCCAGCGACCTGGCGGCGATGGGCGGCGTGCCGCGCTTCGCGCTCCTCGCGCTGGAGGCGCCGCCGGCCCTGCGCGCCGCCGACCTGGACGCGCTGGTCCGGGGCTTCGTGGCGGCCGCCCGTCGCGACGGGGCCCGGCTGGTGGGCGGCAACCTCGCCGCCGGCCCGCACCTCGCGATCACGGCCGCCGTGATCGGCGAGGCGCCCGGCGCGATGGTGACGCGCGCCGGCGCCCGGCCCGGCGACGAGCTCTACGTGACCGGGGCTCTCGGCGCGGCGGGCCTCGCGGTGCGGCGGCTCACCGCGGGCGCCGCCGCTCGACTGCCGGACCCGCCGCGGCGCGTGCGCGCGGGCCGCCTCCTCGCCCGGGTGGCGAGCGCCATGATCGACGTGAGCGACGGGCTCCTCCAGGACGCGGGGCAGCTCTGCCGTGCGAGCCGGGTCGGGGCGGAGATCGACCTCGGCCGGCTCCCGATCGCCGGCGCATGCCGGCGCGCCCTCGGCCGGGGTGCGGCCGCGTTCGCCGCGCGCGCCGGCGAGGACTACGAGCTGCTGGTCGCGGTGCCACCCGCGCGCGAGGCGGCGCTGCGCCGTGTCGCGCCGCGGCTCGGCTGCCCCCTCACGCCCGTCGGCCGCCTCCTCGCCGGCCGTCCCGTGGTGCGCGTGCGCGGCCTGGACGGCCGCGTCGCGCGCATCGGGCGCGGCGGCTTCGACCACTTCCGGCGATGACCCTCCCGCTCGTGGCGGTGGCCCTCCTCGCCTCGCTGGGCGTGCTGGTCGCGCTGCTCGCGCCGCACGCGCCCCGGCTGCTGCGGCATGGGACCCTTCCGCCACGGCCGCGCCGCGTCTGGCTGACGCTCCTCGTGGCGCGCGAGATCGGCACCGCCGGCGCGGCGACGGCGGCTGCCTGGCTCGCGCTCGCCGCGCCCCGCCCGCTCCCGGCGTGGGCGGCCGCCGCGCTGGCGGGCGCCGCGGCGTTCCTGGTCGCCGAGGGCCTGGCGCCGGCGCTCGGTCTCCTCCTGCCGGACGCGAGCGCCGATCGGGTGGCCGAGCTCGCGAGCCGGCTCCTCGCCGTGCTGCGCCGCCCGCTCGAGCGCCCGGCGGTCGTGCTCGCGAGCTGGCTTGCCGGCGAGGGCGGCCTCGCGCCCGCGAGCGTGCTCCGCTTCGTCGCCGACGGGCAGGTGGAGGAGGGCGAGGAGGAGGCGCTCGACGGACGCGGGCGCCAGCTCCTCGCGCGCGTACGGGCGCTGGGGCAGCGGCCCGTGCGCGCCGTGATGACGCCGCGGGTGCGCGTCGTAGCGCTCCCGGTCGACGTCGGCGGCCCGGCGCTCCTCGCCGCGCTGCGCGAGCAGCGCTTCTCGCGTGTGCCGGTGTACCGCGGCGAGCGCGACAACGTCGTCGGCGTGCTCTACGCGAAGGACCTCCTCGGCCGCGACGTGAGCGCGCCCGGCTTCCGCCTGGAGCCGTTCCTGCGCCCGCCCGCCTTCGTGCCGCTCGGGATGCGCGCGGGCGACGTGTTCGGCGAGCTGCGCCGTCGCAAGGTCCACCTCGCGCTGGTAGTCGACGAGTACGGCGGCATCGCCGGCCTGGTCACCATGGAGGACCTGCTCGAGGAGCTGTTCGGCGAGATCCGCGACGAGTACGACGAGGCGGAAGCGACGTGACCTCGTTCGTGCTGGCCCTCGCCCTGGTCCCGCTCCTGGCGCTTCGTGCGCTCGCGGCGACGGCCGAGGTGATGCTCGCGACCGCGTCCGCATCGCCCCCCCGGCGCTGGATGCCGCCCGACGCGATCCTCGCCGCCGCGGCGGGCGCCACCGCGCACCTGGCCGGCGCGGCGAGCGTCGGCATCGTTGCCACCCTCGTCTGGCGCTCCGCCGGGCGCGCCTGGGTCGTTCCGGCGGTCGCGCTGATGGCGCCCGCGGAGCTCATCCTCTCGGACCTCGTGCCGCGCGGCCTCGCGGCGGACGGTGCCGCCCGCCACCGCTCGCTCCTCGAGCCCCTCGCGGGGGCGCTCGCGGTCGTGCTCGCCCCGCTGCTCGCCGTCGAGCATGGGCTGGGTCGCATGCTCGGCCGGCCCGATCCGGCGCTCGCGGCCCTCCGCCAGCTCGGGACGTGGCTCGCCGCGCGCCCCGCGCGGGGTCCGCTCGAGGTCTCGGAGGCCGGCCTGGTCGCCCGCATCGCGCGCTTCACGGCCAAGACCGCGCGCGACGTGTTGGTGGCGCACGTCGACGTGTGTGCCGTGCCCGACACCGCCTCGGTGGCCGAGGTCGTCGCCCTGGTGCAGGAGCGAGGCTTCTCGCGCCTGCCGGTCTTCCACGAGCGCATGTTCAACACCATCGGCGTGGTGTCGAGCCTGGATCTGCTCGGGGTGATGGACCCGCACCTGCCCGTGACCGCCGTGATGCGCGAGCCGCTCTTCGTGCCCGAGTCGAAGCCGCTCCCGGAGCTGCTCTCGACCCTGCAGGCCGAGGGGCGGAATCTCGCGCTCGTGGTCGACGAGTACGGCGGCTTCGTCGGCCTGGTCACCGTCGAGGACGTCGTCGAGGAGATTGTGGGCGAGATCCAGGACGAATATGATCTGCCGCAGGAGCACGTGCGGCGCGTCGCCCCGGGGGTCTTCGTGGTGAACGCGCGCGCGGCGGTGTCCGAGGTGAACGAGCGCTTTGGCTGGAACCTGCCGCAGGGCGACTACGAGACGCTCGGTGGCCTCGTCCTCGAGCGGCTCGGGCGCGTGCCGAAGCCGGGGGACGGCGTGCAGGCCGGGCGCGTGCACATCGAGGTGACGCGTTCGAGCGCGCGCGCCGTGCAGGAGCTGCGCGTGCGCGAGCGGCGGAGCGGCTGACGATGGAGCGGAGCCAGCTGGCCGAGCTCCTCGCCGCGGTCCAGCGCGGCGACTGCTCCGTCGACGACGCGCTCGTGCGTCTGCGCGGAATGCCGTTCGAGGACCTGGGCTTCGCCAAGCTCGACCACCACCGCGCGCTGCGCAACGGCTTCCCCGAGGTGATCCTGGGCGAGGGGAAGAGCCCGGAGCAGGTGATCGCCATCGCCGAGCGCATGGCTGCGGCCGGCGGCAGCGTGCTGGTGACGCGCCTCGCCCCCGAGGTCGCGGAGCGTCTGGTCGCGGCGGTGCCCGGCTTCGAGTACCACGCCACGCCGCGCCTCGCGCTCCGCCGCGCGGGGTCCACGACGCCCGCCGGCCGCGGCACCGTGCTGGTTGTCTCCGCGGGCACGGCCGACCTGCCGGTGGCGGAGGAGGCGGCGCTCTCGGCCGAGCTCATGGGCAACCGCATCGAGCGCATCTACGACGTCGGCGTCGCGGGCCTCCACCGCCTGCTCGAGCGGCGCGAGCAGCTCTGGGAGGCGGCGGTGCTGATCGTCGTCGCCGGCATGGAGGGCGCGCTCCCGAGCGTGGTGGGCGGGCTCGTCGACCGCCCCGTGATCGCGGTGCCGACCAGCGTCGGCTACGGGACCAGCCTGGGCGGCCTCGCGGCGCTCCTCGGCATGCTCAACACCTGCGCCGCCGGCGTGGTGGTGGTGAACATCGACAACGGCTTCGGCGCCGCCGCGGCCGCGACCCGCATCAACCAGCGGCCCGCGTGAGCGGGGGCGCTTTCCCGGCGCCGGGCCCGCGTGGTAGGGGCGGGCCATGGGACGCTGGTTCGCCCTCTCGGCCATCGGGCTCGACCGACCCGGGATCGTCGCGGACCTGGCCGAGCTGATCTACGAGTGCGACTGCAACCTCGAGGACTCGAGCATGACGATCCTCGGCTCGGAGTTCGCCGTTCTCCTCCTGCTCTCGGGGCAGGGGCCCGACGTCGAGCGGCGGCTCTCCGCCGGCTGCAAGCGGCTCGAGTGGGAGAAGCGGCTCACGGTCTTCTTCCGCCCCCTGGAAGGCGATCCCTTCGCGCGCCCGCCGGGCCAGCACACGGTGGCCATGGCGTGCGAGGTGAGCGGCGTCGACAAGGCGGGCATCGTGGCCCGCATCGCGCGCACGCTCGCCGACCACGGCGTGAACATCACGGCGCTCGGGACGCGGTCGCGCCCGGGGGCCGAGACGGGGACGCCGATGTTCACCATGCGGATCGAGATGGCAGTGCCGGCGGAGCTGGACCGGCGCGTGCTGCGCGAGCGCCTCGAGCGGGTGGCGGCCGACCTGCGCGTCGACCTGACGCTGACGGACGTGGCGGAGCGCTGAGCCGGCGGTACGCGTATCAGGGGCTGGACGTGCCCGGCCAGGTGAGCCCCGAGGGTCGTTCCAGGCCGGCAGGCTCGAACAGCGCCTCGGGGACGTCCGGCGCCTCGCGCCAGGAGAGCGTCAGGTGCGTCTTCGTCGCCTGGCGCACCGACTCGACGGTGATCTCGCCGGGCCGCCAGGACGCGCCCACGCGCGCGAAGGCCGCGTCGCGCCGGGTCTTGCTCAAGTTGTTGATGAGGTCGCGGTAGTAGAGCGTGCGGATGATCACGTGCCGCTCCCGGTCGATGGTGTCGACCAGGAGCGCATAGGACGAGCGCCCGGCGGGCGCCGCCGTCACCACCACGCCGGCCGGGCCGTCGTCGCTGATCTGCGGCTGCTTGAGCGCGGACGGGGTGAACACGGCGAGGTCCTCGAGCAGGACGTCGGTGTCCGCGAGCGTCTGGCCCGGCGCCGCCTCGCCGTGCGCGACCAGAATCCGCCCCGGCCGGATGAGCGCCCGCTGGTCGCCCTTCACCTCGACGTAGAGCGCCTCACCGCGCCCGACGAAGATCGCGGGGATGCGGGTCGCACCATGCTCGATGCGCACGTCGGCGCGTGCGGGTGCGGCGAAGCGCGCGTTGGTGGCGACGGCCTGGAGAAGCTCCGCCAGGCTCTCGGCCTGCGCCCGTGTCGCGCCGACGAGCAGCACGAGAAGCGCCAGCGCGACGTGGCACTCGCGGACCCCGCGCGTTATACGCATGAGCGGATAAATCGCGGAGCATCGCACGCTGTCAAGCGAGGGGACGATGGAAGTGAACCGGATGCCCCGGCTGCGCCGCGCGCTCGGGCGAGCGCTCGTTGCCCTGGCGGTGGTCGAGACGGGCTGGCTCTCCTATCCGGCCGTGCGTGTCCGGCTGTTCGCGCTCGAGGAGACGCCGGCGCGGCGCGGGCAGCGGCTGGCGGCCGAGCTGGGGTGCTTCTCGTGCCACGGACCGGGCGGCGGCGGCGGGACGAAGAACCCGGGCAGCGAGGAGGGGACGGTGCCCGCGTTCACCGAGCGCACGCAGATGATGTACGTGAAGACGACCGACGACCTCCGCGAGTACGTGCTCGACGGCGCGCCGCGCCGCAAGCGCGAGGATCCCGACTACCGCGCGCGGGTGGAGAAGGCAGCGCTCCGCATGCCGGCCTACCGGAGCTTCGTGACCGCCGCGCAGGTCGACGACCTGGTCGCCTACCTGCGCGCCGCCTCGGGGCAGATCCTGCCCGACGAAGCGCTGGCGCAGCGGGGCGCCGAGCTGGCGAGCGACCTCGGCTGCTTCGCCTGCCACGGCCCGCTCGGCGCCGGGGGGGTGCGGAACCCGGGCTCGTTCAAGGGCTACGTGCCCGGCTTCTGGGGCGCCGACTTCGACGACCTGGTGCGCAGCGAGGAAGAGCTGCGCAGCTGGATCGCCAGGGGCGAGCTCGCGCGGGTCTCCGAGCACCCGATCGGCGGCCGGTTCTTCAAGCGGCAGGCGATCAGGATGCCCGCCTTCCAGCGCTTCATCCCCGAGATGGACGTGGATGCGCTCGCCGCCTACGTGCGCTGGATCCGGGCAGGCACCTGGCGGCCGCTGATTCGCTAGGAGTCCGTCCGGGTAATCATGGTGAGCGAGGCGAACGAGCCGGGGAGCGAGCACGCCGCTCGCAGCCCCCGGATCGTTCGCCGCAGCCGCCATGACTACCCGGACGGCCTCCTAGTTGTTCGGCGCGCCCTCGGCGATCCAGGCGAGGATGGTGAAGATCTCGGGCTCGGTGAGGCAACCACCCGCCGGGGGGAAGCCGGGGCAGCCCTGCGGCATCAGGGTGCCGCCGCGGGGCAGTCCCTGGCCGAGGACGCGGTGCGCGACCTGGCTGCCCCTGATGCTACCCGGCTTCACGCGCAGCAGCTTGCCGGTGGTGGCGCGGACGTTGACGCTGCTCGCCCACGCCACGGCCGCGTCGAGGCTCTGCATGCCGCTCGCGCTCACCGCTGGGCCGGTATGGCAGCTCGGGATCGCGCAGCGCGACGTGAAGATCGGCTGCACGTCGCGCGCGAAGCTCGGCTGCGCCGCGCCGGGCGTGCAGGTGAGGCGCAGGCGGTCGCGGTCGCGCTTGCCGCCCGAGGACGCCGTGACGGTGAGGCGCGACTTGCCGGGCCTGATGCCCGCGAGCGAGAGCCGCAGCGGCAGGCCGAGCCCCGGCGGGGTGCAGCCGTGGGTGCTCGAGTCGAGCGCGTCGAGCGCGGCGGCGAGCGCCTGCCCCGTGGGGTCCTTGCTCGGCGTGACGGTCGGCGGTCCGCTCAGGCCCGCCGGCATGCACGGACCCAGGCCCGGGACGTTGATGCAACCCTGGATCCCGAGCGTGCAGACGCCGTCGACCTTCCCGTCGATGTCGCAGGCCTCACCGTCGGTGCACGCTTCGCTCATGGCCTGCATGCCGCTCCAGGCGACGAAGCAGTCGGTTGCCGCGGGCCCTCCGCCCGCGATGCAGTCGGGAGGACACTCGGCCCCGGCGGCCGATCCGAGGGCCAGGACCAATACGACGGCGACCAGGATGCGCATTGCCCCGCCAAACCTTGCGGAGCAATTGCCGCCAGTCAATCACCGGCGGCCGAACGGCGTGTCGGCGGCGCCGAACGGTCGCTCAGGCGACCTTGCTGACGTTGGCCGCCTGGAGGCCCTTCGGCCCTTGCGTGACCTCGAACGTGACCCGCTGCCCCTCATCGAGGCTGCGAAAGCCGGAACCGGCGATCGCCGAGTAGTGGACGAAGACGTCCTCCCCCTCGTCAGTGGTGATGAACCCGTAACCCTTCTGGCTGTTGAACCACTTGACCTTGCCCTGCGCCACGGTCTTTCCCTCCCGTCGAATGCTGCCTCTGACTGCGCCGGATAACTTGAGGAAAAGACGGTGCGGCCTTCACCCCAACAACCAGCGATCGCGAGGTCGATAGCACGGCGGCTCGGGCAAAGGCAACCGCGAAGCGCGGGACCGCGAAGCAGCGCGTCGCCTTGCAAACCCCGGACCGCTACCTTAATAGGAGGAGCCATGACGGTTCCGGCCGGACGCATGCCGGCCACGCATGCGCCGCGGCGTCGGCCCGGGGCTCGGCCGCGGGGCACGCCAAAGCGGCATCGGGGGCGGGCGCGCATGCGCCTGGAGTACGTGGCGCTGCGCGTCGTGATGGGGCTGCTCGGCGCCCTGCCGCTCTCCCTGGCGCTCCGCCTGGGCGAGCTGGGCGCGCTGCTGGCCTACGCGCTCGACCTGCCCCACCGGCGGATCGGCATGGTGAACCTCGGCATCGCGTTTCCGGAGCGGCCCCTCCGTGAGCGGCGCCGCATCCTGCGTCACTCGTTCCTGAATCTCGGCCGCATGGCCGCCGAGCTGGCCCATCTGCCCCGGCTCTCGGACCACCAGCTGCGGGGCATGGTCCGCTTCGAGGACGAGGCGTGGTGGGAGCAGGCGATCGGCTGGGAGCGGAGCACCGGCGTCCTCGTCCTGAGCGGGCACTTCGGCAACTGGGAGCTCCTGGTCTTCGCGCAGGGGCGGCGCGGCCACCCGGTCCACATGGTGCACCGCACGATCGCCAATGCGCTCGTCGACCGCTGGCTCTCCGGGCTGCGCCGCCGCGCGGGGACGCGCATGATTCGCAAGAGCGACGGCGCGGGCGGGGTGCTCCAGGCCCTCCACGAGCGCGGTCTGCTCGTGCTCCCCATCGACCAGAATTCGACCCGGGGGCTCGGGGTGTTCGTCGACTTCTTCGGCCTGCCGGCGAGCACGAACAGCGGCATGGCCCGCATCGCGCTGCGCACCGACGCGCCCATCGTGCCGGCCTTCATCGTGCGCGAGGGCCGGAGCGCCCGCCACCGCGTGCACGTGCTCCCCATCCTCCAGGTGGAGCGCACGGGCGAGCCCAGCGAGGACGTCCGCCGGAACACGCAGCGCTTCACCGCCGTCGTCGAGGACATGGTCCGCCGCCACCCCGAGCAGTGGCTGTGGATGCACAGGCGCTGGAAGACGCGCCCGCCGGGCGAGCCGCGCCTCTACTGACGTGCCGACCCGCTCGCCACAGTCGCGCCCCAAGCGCCCGCGCGGGCGGCCCGGTGCAGGGGCCGGCCCAGCGCTACGGGCCCTCCAGACCCGCCTTGCTCGCCTGACGGCCCAGGTGGAGACGCTGCGCCGACGGCACGCCCGGGAGCTGGCGGCGGCCCGTCGGGCGGCGGACCGGCGGCTGGCGGCCGTGATGCGCGAGATCACCGCGCTCCGGTACCACCAGGCGCGGGCCGACGCCCTCGCCAGGCTCCTCGCCGAACGCGACATAGCACTTGCGCGGCAGACGCAGCGGATCGCCGAGCTCGAGGCTGCCCTCTTGCGCACCCCTACCCAGTTGGGGTGAGATCAGCTCCGGGGAACCGGGCATGTGTGGTCCGAGAAGAGCGGCAGGCAGGCCCCGAGACAGGAGCTGAGAAATGGCCAAGATCCGCGTGCTGCTCGTCGATGACCACACGGTGGTGCGCCAAGGCCTGCGCCGCATCCTCGAGACCGACGACGAGATCGAGATCGTGGGCGAGACCGGCGACGGGCGCAGTGCCGTCGAGATGGCGCAGCGCATGCACCCGAACATCGTGGTGATGGACATCGCGCTGCCCGAGCTGAACGGCATCGAGGCGACGCGCCAGATCATGAAGCGCAACGAGGGCGCCCGGGTGCTCATCCTGACCATGCACTCCGACGACGTGTGCGTGCGGCAGAGCCTCAAGGCCGGCGCACGCGGCTACCTGCTCAAGGACTCGGAAGACCTGGATCTCCTGAAGGCCGTGAAGGCGATCGGCCGCGGCGGCTCGTTCTTCAGCCCGGCGGTCTCGAAGGTGCTGCTCGAGGGCTACCTCGGCGACGCGGGCGGGCAGGACGTCGAGGACAACCTCGCGCTCTTGACCGACCGCGAGCGCGAGGTGCTGCAGCTCATCGCCGAGGGGAAGACCAACAAGGAGATCGCGACCGTCCTCACCGTGAGCATCAACACGGTGGAGACCCACCGCAAGCACATCATGGAGAAGCTCGACCTCCACAACACGGCCGAGATCGTGCGCTTCGCGGTGCGGAAGAAGATCGTCCACTAGCCACCGGTTGACAGCGGCCGCCGGGCCGGGCTAGGCCCCGGCCTGGTCAGTCGCTCCAATCGCCCGCGACGCACGTGGCCAAGTCGGCGCTCGACAAGGCGCGAGAGGCGCCGGGATCCACGAAGGCGCGCATTCTCGCCGCCGCCGAGGAGGTCTTCGCGGTCAAGGGCTTTCAGGGGGCGTCGACGCGGGAGATCGCCGCGCGCGCCGGCGTCAACATCTCGAGCCTGCACTACCACTGGGAGTCGAAGGAGACGCTCTACTTCACGGTTTTCCGCAACATCTACGACCGGATCGTCGACCTGCTGCGCGACACGCTCGCGCCGCTCCTCGCGCGCCAGGACGCGCGCGAGTCCGCCATCGATGCGACCATGCGGGAGCTCTTCGACTTCTTCGCCGACAACCCGAACGTGCCGAAGCTCCTCATGCGCCGCATCGTGGAGAACGAGGAGATCGAGCTCGGCATCGAGCGCGACATCCTGGCCCCGGCGTGGAGCGTCTTCTCGACCTTGGTCGGGCGGCTCAGGCGGCGCACGCTCGACGACGACGAGTTGCGGCTGTTCATGCTCTCGATGCACTCGGTGCTGCTCGTCTACCTGCTCGACAGCCGCTCCTACCAGAGCCTCCTCGGCGGTAGTGTGCGGAGCGGGCAGCTGCGCGAGCAGGTGCGGCGCCACGTGACCCAGCTCGTCCACCGCCTGCTCGCCGCCTGACGCGCGCCATGCGGGCCCTCGTCACGGCGAGCTTCGACGACGCTGCCAAGGCGCGCCTCGCGCGCCACATGGAGGTGGTGCACGAGGACTGGAAGGAGCGCCGGTCGATCTACTTCGACGGCGCCGAGTTCGCCCGGCGCATCCGCGAGGTCGGCGCCGACGTGCTCATCGTGGAGGCGGACCTGGTGCACGCCGAGGTCCTGGAGGCGGTACCGCTCAAGATGATCGGCTGCTGCCGCGGCGACCCGGTCAACATCGACCTCGAGCTGGCGACGCGGAAGGGCATCCCCGTCTTCCACGCCCCGGGACGCAACGCCGATGCGGTCGCCGACCTGACGCTCGCGTTCCTCCTGATGCTCGCCCGCCACCTGGGACCGGTGCACGACGCCTTCCGCGCGGGTGGGGTGCGGATCACGGGCGCGGGCGACTTCCTCGCCCTCTACAACCGCTTCACCGGCGTCGAGCTGGGGGGGCGTACGGTCGGCCTGGTGGCGCTGGGCGCCGTGGGGCGCGAGGTGGCGGCGCGCCTCCTCCCTTTCAAGGCGCGGGTCCTGGCCTACGACCCGTACGTCGCGGACCCGCCGCCGGGGGTCGAGCTGTGCCCGCTCGACGACCTCCTCCGCCGCTCCGACTTCGTCTCCCTGCACGCGCCGGTCACGCCCGAGAGCCGCAACCTCGTCTCGCGCGAGCGCCTCGCCCTCATGAAGCCCACCGCGTACTTCGTCAACACGGCGCGCGCCGCGCTCACGGACGAGGACGCGCTCTACGCGATGCTGCGGGACGGCCGGCTCGCCGGCGCGGCGCTCGACGTGCTGGCCGAGGAGCCGCTTCAGCCCGACAACCGCTTCCTCGGGCTCCCCAACGTGATCGTCACGCCGCACATCGGCGGCGCGACCGTCGACGTGACCCGCCACCAGAGCGAGATCGTCGTGGACGCGATCGAACGGCACCTGCGCGGCGAGCGCCCGCGCTGGATTGCGAACCCGGCCGTGCTCGAGCGCGGGACCTGAGGGCGGGTGGCCGACTACCTGGTCACGCTGGACGCCGGCACCGGGTCGGGGCGCTCGCTCGCCTTCGACCTCGCCGGCCGTCCGGTGGCGAGCGCCCAGGAGCCGTTCCGCTACACCATCTTCGACGACCCGAGCCTTCCGTTCCTGCGGGGCTTCGACCTCGACCCCGGGGCGTTCTGGGGCGCGCTCGCCCGCTCCGCGCGCGCGGTGGTCGCGCGCCTCCCCGCCGGCGCGCGCATCCTCGGCGTCGCCGCCACCAGCCAGCGGGAGGGCTGCGTGTTCGTCGACCGCGCCGGCGAAGTCCTCTACGCGGGGCCGAACCTCGATGCGCGCGCGGCTGCCGAGGGCATCGAGCTGCTGGAGCGCATTCCGGCCGATCGCCTCCACGCGCTCACCGGCCATGCCCCGCCCTACATCTTCCCCTTGGCGCGCTACCTCTGGTTCCGCAAACACCGCGACGCGCGCCGGGTGGCGACCCTCCTCATGCTGAACGACTGGATCACCCATCTCCTCTCCGGCGCGCGCGTCGCCGAGCACTCGAACGCGGGCGAGTCGATGCTCTACGACGTGTCGCGGCGGGTCTGGTCGGAGGAGATCCTGGGCGCGCTCGACATCCCCCCGCACATCCTGCCGCCGCTCGTCGCCCCGGGCGCGCGCGCCGGCGGCGTGACCGCGGCGGCCGCGGCCGCGACCGGGCTCCCCGAGGGCACGCCCGTGTTCGTCGGCGGCGCCGACACCGAGAGCGCGCTCCTCGGCTCGGGCGTGCACGAGCCGGGGGAGACGGAAGCTCTGGACGAGCTGTCACGTGGTGCCGGACCGGTGGGTGCTCGAGAGCAACGCGGGCGACACGGGGGGCGCGTACCGCTGGCTCCTGGAGTTCGTCTACGGCGCCGCCGACGCCCCCGCCCACGCCGCCGCCGAGGCGGCGATCGCGGAGACCTCGTCCGGCGAGCGCCAGATCTTCTGCCACCTGGGCCCGGTCGTCTTCAGCCTGGCGGACATGAGCCCCTTCAAGCCGGCCGGCATGCTCTTCCGCTTCCCGCTCCTGCACGTCGACCGGCCGGCGCGCGGCGAGGTCCTGCATGCCTATCTGGAGAGCATCGCGTTCGCCATCCGGGGCAACTGCGAGCAGATCGCGGCGGTGGCCGGCTGCCCGGTCCCGGCCCTCGCGCTGAGCGGCGGCATGACCCAGAGCCCGACGCTCGTTCGGCTGGTCGCCGACACGCTCGGCGTGCCGGTGTCCGTCGCCGAGGTGCCGGAGAGCGCGAGCCTCGGCTGCGCGATCCTCGCTGCCGTGGGCGGGGGCGTTTACGCCAGCGTCGCGGAGGCGGTGGCGGCGATGAGCCGCGCCCGCCGGGTCGACCCCGAGGCCGGGCGCGCGGCCGCGTGCGACGAGCGCTACCGGAAGTGGCGCAGCGTGTACGACCTGCTCCAGACCTGGACGCTGTAGGTGGTGCGCGGCGTCATCTTCGACCTGGACGGCGTGATCGCCGACACCGAACGCCTGCAGTGGCAGGCGTACCGGCGCGTGCTCGGCGAGCTCGGCGTCGACGTCGGGCTCGAGGAGTACCGGCGGCACTGGATCGCGCGCGGCTGCGGCCCCGAGTACGCGTGCCGGACCTACGCGCTGCCGATCGGCCCCGACGAGCTCCGGGCGCGCAAGGCGCCCGCCTACCTGGCCCTCCTGCGCGAGGGAGTCGCCCCCTGCCCGGGCGCGGTCGACGCGCTCCGCCGCCTCCGCCGCACGCACCGGCTGGGGCTCGCGACCAACAGCGCGCGCGCCGAGGTGACCTTCGTCCTCGAGCGCCTCGGCGTGGCGCCGCTCTTCCAGGCGACCATCGCGCGCGAAGACTACGTCCGTCCCAAGCCGGCACCCGACGCCTACCTGGCCGCCGCGGCCGCCCTCGGGCTCGTGCCGGGCGAGTGCGCGGTGGTGGAGGACACCGAGCGCGGGCTCCGCGCCGCGCTCGCCGCCGGGGCGCGCGCCGTCGCCGCGCCGAGCGATCTGACCTTCGACAACGACTTCACGGGCGCCGCCTGCCGCCTCGCGCACCTGGACGAGCTGACCGCGGAGCGGCTCGCCCGGATTTGATATGTCCGGCAGCCGCATGGGCCAGGCGATGATCGAGGTGCGCGACCTGACCAAGACGTTCGGCGCGGTGGAGGCGGTGCGCGGCATCTCGTTCCGGGTGGATGCGGGCGAGATCGTCGGCTTCCTCGGGCCGAACGGCGCCGGCAAGACGACCACCCTGCGCATCCTGGCCGGCATCTTCCCGCCCACCGGCGGCGAGGTGCGCATCGCCGGCCGCGATCCCGCGCGCGACCCGCTCGCCTGCCGGCGCGCGGTCGGCTACTTCCCGGAGTACGCGCCCTTCTACCCGGATCTCCGCGTCGAGGGGTACCTCCGCTTCGTCGCGCGCATGAAGCGCATCCCGCGGGCGGAGCGCGCGCGCGCCGTCGCCGAGGTGCTCGCCTGGTGCGGCCTGGAGGGCGTCGCCCGCCGGCGCGTGGGGACGCTCTCCAAGGGCTACCGCCAGCGCGTCGGCCTGGCGCAGGCCCTGTGCGGGAACCCGCCCATCCTGATCCTCGACGAGCCGACCATCGGCCTCGACCCGGAGCAGGTGGTGGAGGTGCGGGACCTGGTCCGCGCCCTCGGCGGCCAGCGGACCGTCTTCTTCTCGAGCCACATCCTCGCCGAGGTGGCGGCGCTCTGCGAGCGCGTGATCGTGGTCGCGCGCGGCCGGCTGGTGGGGGAGGGCACGCCGCGCGAGCTCGCCGAGCGCGTCGGCCGCCGGCAGCGGGTCGTGCTCCGGGTCGAGGGGCCGGCGGAGGCCGTGGCGGCGGCGCTGGCGGCGATCCCCGGCGTCGAGCGCGTCGCGCGGGAAGCGGACGCCTTCGTGCTCGAGGCCGCCGCGCAGGGCGACGCGGCGCGGGCCGCCGGCGAGGCGATGGCGGCCCGGGGCTGGGCGATCCGCGAGCTGCGCGCGGAGACGCCCGACCTGGAGGAGATCTTCCTCCACCTGGTGCGCGATGGAGAGCGGCCGCCGGCATGACGGTCCTCGCCCTCGCCGCCAAGGAGCTCCAGCTCTACTTCACCTCCTTCCTCTTCTATGCGCTCGCGAGCGTGTTCCTCGTGCTTTCGGGGTACTACTTCTCGACCAACTTGAGCTACTTCGTGGTGTTCGGCGGGATGCAGCTCCAGCGCGGGCTCTGGCAGTACCAGTTCCTGGACACGCAGCAGCGGCTCCTCGTCCTCCTGCCGCTCCTCACCATGCGGCTCTTCGCCGAGGAGCGAAAGCTCGGCACGCTCGAGCTCCTGTGGACATACCCGGTGCGGGACGTCGAGATCATCGCCGGGAAGTTCATCGCCTGCCTCGCGGTCGTCACGCTGATGCTGGCCGGGACGGCCACGTACCCCCTCATGCTCGCGCGCTTCTACCCCGTGGCGGCGGGGCCGCTCGTAGCCGGGTACCTGGGCCTCTGGATGCTGGCGGCCGCCTTCGTCGCCTGTGGCCTCTTCATCTCGGCCCTGACCGAGAGCCAGCTGCTCGCGGGGGCTGCGACCTACGGCGTGCTGCTCTTCTTCTGGGTGGTCACCTGGAACGAGGCAGCGATGAGCGAGGTGACGCGGCACCTCCTGCTGCCCTTCTCGCTCTTCGACCGCTTCTACACTTTCGCGCTCGGGGCGGTGGACACCGGCAACGTGAGCTACCTCGTCCTCTTCACGGTGGCGTTCCTCTGCTTCACGTTCTTCGCGCTCGACGCCCGCCGCTGGCGCGGAGTCCGCTGATGGCGCTCGGGCGGGCGGTGCGCAGCTGGTCGCAGCTGGTGCTCCAGGTTCTCCTGCTGCTCGGCGGCCTCGGGCTGCTCCAGGTCGTGGCCGAGCGGACGAGCCACCGCTTCGATCTCACGCCGGGCCGCGAGCTCTCGCTCTCGCCGGTCACGCAGAAGATCCTCGCCCAGGTGTGGGAGCCGCTCCGGATCACGGTCTTCTTCCAGCGCGGGACGCGCGAGCAGTACGCCCAGCTCCTCGAGCGCGTCCGCGCCCAGAACCGGCGCGTCGAGTTCGAGCTGCACGACCTCGACCGCTACCCGGAGCGGGCGCGGGGCCTCGGCGTCACCCAGTACGGGCGCGCGGCGATCGAGTATGCCGGCCGCCGGACCGTCGCGCCGGTCCTGCCCGAGGAGGAGCTCGCGGGCGGCATCCTGCGCGCGCTGCGCGGGAGGTCGCGCCGGATCGTGTTCACTGCCGGGCACGGCGAGCGGACGCCGGGGGGCGACGCGGACAGCTACGGCCGCCTGGCCGGTGCGCTCGCGGCCGAAAACTACGTCCCCGCGGGCCACTCGCTGCTCGACGGCCCCCTGCCGCCCGAGACCGACGTCGTGTTGGTGGCGGGGCCGAAGCACGACTTCCTCGTCGCGGAGCTCGACGAGGTCGCCCGCTACCTGAAGGGCGGGGGTGGCGTCCTCCTCCTCCTCGATCCGACCCCGCTCCCGAACCTCGCGCGCTTCCTCGCCAGCATGGGCATCCGGCTCGGCGACGACTTCGTCGTCGATCGCGAGAAGCGCGTGCTCGGCACCGACGGGCTGGCGGCGGTCGTCGAGCTCTTCAAGCGGGGGAACCCGGTGTCCGACCCGTCGGCCCATCCGATCGAGAGCGGCGTCGTGCTCCCCTCGGCGCGCACCGTCGACGTGGGCGCGGAGGTGCCGGGGGTGGACGCCGAGAGCATCGCGCGCACCGCGGGCAGTGCGTGGGCGATGGCCGACCCGGGGCGCGCGCGGCGCGGCGAGGAGCCGTCGCCGGCGCACCACGACACGCCCGGGTCGGCCTCGGTGGTGGTCATGGCCGAGGTGGGAAGTACCGGCGACGGGACGGCCCATCGCCGTGGGCGTCTGGTGGTGGTCGGTGATTCGGACTTCGCGAGCGACGCGTACCTGGACCTGCTCGGCAACCGCGACCTGGCGCTCAACGCGGTCGAGTGGGCGGCGGGCGAGGAGGCGCTCACCGGGACGCGCACGAAGAAGGTCCCGGAGGTGATGCGGCCGCTCTCGCCGCTCGTGCTGACCGAGGCGCAGGGGCGGGCCATCTTCCTGGCCGGCGTGGTCGTCGAGCCGGCGCTCGTCCTCCTCGTGGGCGCGACGCTGGTGGGCCGCCGCCGGCGCGGGGGGTGAGCGGCTGCGCCGCACGCTGGTCCTCGCGGCCCTCGTCGCCCTGGGCACCGTGCTCGTTCTGCTGGTGCGCGCGCCGGTGCGCCCGCGGGGTCAGCTCGCGGTGCGCGGGCACCGTGTCTTCGGCGTCGGGAGGCACGCGGTGCGCGGCATCGACGTGGTGCTCGAGGGGCGGCGCTTCAGCGCCCGGCGGAGGGCCGAGGGCTGGGAGATCGACGGCCGGCGCGCGTCGGCGGGGACAGCCGAGGCACTCGACGATCTCCTGACGGCGGTGGTCGGGCTGCGCGCCGTGGACTCGTTTCGCAGCCGCGACGCGGCGTCGTTCGGCCTCGAGCGGCCGCGCGGCACGGTCGAGGTGGCGACCGCGCGCGGCGCGCGCCGGCTGGTGATCGGCGACATGAACGCGGGGGCCAGCGCCCTCTACGCGCGCCGCTTGGGCGATCCCCGCGTCCTCGAGGTCGGCACGGGGTTCCTGACCGACCTGGAGCGCATCTTCTTCAACCGCGACGGGCCGCGCTAGCTAGGAGTCCGTCCGGGATTACCCGGACGGCCTCCTAGCGACCCGAGATCGGGTACTCGGGCTCGCCGGCGCAGCGCGCGCAACGGCAGAGCGCACGCACCTCCTCGAGCAGGAGCACGCTCTCGTGCCCGTCGGCCCAGCCGAGGAAGAGGCTTCGGTCGCCGAGCACCTCGACGCGCGCGAGACGCTCCGCCTCGGGCGGCAGATCCGCCTGCGGCGCCGCCGTGCAGGTCTCGCACGGGCAGGCGCGGCGCAGGCTCCGGAAGGGCAGGATGCTGTCGTGCCGGTCTGCCCACACGACACCCAGCGCGTAGCGACCGACCTCGGTGAGCTTCTCGATGTGGGTGGCGTCCGGCGAGCGCGGGCCCGGCATGCCGCCACGCTAGAGAAGCCGGGCGGCTGCGACAAGCCCGAGGTGTGGATCAAGTGATTTAGGGCGTGTGTAGATCAAGTGATTAGGGCGTACGATTGACAAGCGGGCCGCGCGCGGGTAACGCCGGGAAGCGGGAGGGCCAGCACAATGATCGAGCACCTCGCCGACGCCGACGGGCACATCATCGAGCCCGGCGACCTCTGGGTGGAGCGCCTGCCGGAGGATCTCCGTCCGCTCGCGCCGCGCTTCTATCGCGACGCGGAGGGGGTCTTTCGCTCGCGCATCTACGGTATCGAGATCGACGACCTCCCCGTCATGCACGGCGGCATGAAGCCGAAGGACATGCTCGACAACATGGGGCTCTCGTGCGCCATGGGGATGCCACTCGAGCGCGTGTTCACTGGCGCCGAGGGCGAGAAGCACACCATCCTCGATGCGCCGCGCTGGGCGATGGACGGGCGCGAGCGGCTCGCCTTCAATACCACGCATGGCGTGTCGCGCGCCGTCCTCTATCCGACCTTCATGCTGGCCGGCGGCACGATCCTCCCGCACCTCGCCCCGGCGGTGTGCGCCGTCTACAACGACTGGATCCTGGACGACTACTGCGCCGGCTCGGGCGGGCGCCTCGTCCCGGTCGCGACCCTGCCCACGGTCGACGTGGACGCCGCGGTCGCCGAGGTGCACCGCGTCGCCGAACGCGGCTTCCCCGCCGTCTTCATCCGCACCAACCCGGTGTACGGGAAGAGGTACTCGGATCGCTCCTTCGACCCGCTCTGGCAGGCGATCGTCGACACGGGGCTGAAGCTCGGCCTCCATCCGCTCCCCATGTGGGACCAGGACGGGACGTCGAAAGGCTATCGGCTCCCCGACATCATGGCCGCTTCCTGCCTCGGCTTCCCGATGGACATGATGCACACGCTCTACGACATGATGGCGGGCGGGGTGTTCGACCGCTTCCCGAGCATGCCCACCATGATCCTCGAGGCCGGCGTCGGCTGGCTCCCGTCGATGTTCGAGCGCTTCGAGGAGCACCGCGAGGCCTTCGGGAGCTTGAAGGCGCCCGAGTGGAAGACGCCGCCGATGGAGATCTTCGAGCGCCAGATGCTGGTGACGGTCGAGGCGTGCGAGGCGACCGACCTGAAGATCGCCCTCGAGTTCCTGCCCGCCGACCACGTCGCGCTCGCCTCCGACTGGCCGCACTACGACGGGACGCCGGACCTCCTGAACGGCTTCCGCAAGGCGAGCGGCGGGCTCGACGAGGACGACGTCCGGATGGTGGCGACGGGGACGCTCGACCGCTGGTTCCCCTGAGCGACCCGAGACCTTGTCTCGGGTCGGAATCGGAAGCGAGCGTGACGCGTTCGGCGCATGGCGCGAGCGCCGTGCCGCGGCCGGCGAAGCCGGCGCGGCAAAACGTGCCGGACCGGAGGGCCTGGGGCAATCGGCGTCTGCTGCGGAGACGTCGTTCCAGGCGCGCGCTCACGCTCCGGAACGTCTGCCGCGCCGGCTTCGCCGGCCGCGGCACGCCGTTGGCCTTCTCCACCGGGCGGCACTCTCGGTCCGTCCCTGACCCGAGACAAGGTCTCGGGTCGGCTCAGCCGAGCATGATCATGCCGCCGTCGACCACCAGCACCTGACCCGTCATCAGGTCGGAGTCGGCGGAGGCGAGGAAAACCGCCGTCCCGGTCAGGTCCTCGGGCTGGAGCGCCCGGCGCAGCGCGCTGAACATGACGAGCGCGCTCGCGATCTCCTCCGGCACGATCTTCCTGGTCGCCTCGGTCATGGTGACGCCCGGGGCGATCGCGTTCACGTTGATGCCCCACGGGCCGAGGGCGCCGGCCATGTACTTGGTGAGGCCCGCGATGCCGATCTTGGCGATGCTGTAGTGGAAGGGCGGCATGGGTTTCTCGGGATCCTCGGTGTCGACCATCCCCACGTTGCCGAGATAGGCGGCGGTCGACGACTGGTGGATGATCTTCCCCTTTCGCTGCCGCTTCATGAAGCGCTCGACGGCGCGGCTCATGAGCCAGGCGCCGGTCAGGTTCACGGAGAGCACGCGGTTGAAGTAGGCGAGCGTGTTCTCGGTGCGGTCGAGGTCGTAGTAGATGGCCGCGTTGTTGACCAGCACGTCGACGCGCCCGAAGCGCGCGACGGTCGCCTCGGCGAGCGCCCGCGTGCTGGCCTCGTCGGCGATGTCGACGCGCGCGCCCAGCGCCTCGGGGCCGAGCGCCGCGCACTCGGTGGCCACGGCGCGCGCCTGGTCGTCGCGGAGGTCCGCGGCCACGACGTGTGCGCCCTCGCGCGCGAAGCGCAGCGCGTAGGCCTTGCCGATGCCCTGCGCGGCCCCCGTGATGATCGCGACGCGGTCGCGCAGGCGCACGGGCTAGGTTGCTTCCTCGCGCTCCGCCTCGCGCTCGAGCTCGTCCTCCAGCACCTCGATCGAGATCGTGTGCTGCCGCTGCAGCGCCGCGGGGAGGCGCCGCACGGGCCAGTCGACGGTGACCTCGCCGGCGTGGTTCGCATGCCGCGGCCGCGGCGGGAGGCCGTCGTGGTACGCGGGGTCAACGGCCGGGTCGAGGGGCTTCGGAGGCTGGTGTGTCGAGCAGTGGAACTCCATCACCGCAACCCTCCTCAACAGAAGATAACCGTATGCTAGCTCCTGCTCGGGGAGCGCCACAAGGGGGAGGCCCGCCTTGCCGGGCCGGGGAGCCCTGCGCTAGGGTCGAGCCCGGGGAGCGGGTCATCCATGTCCGAGACCAGGCGCGGCACCTTCGAGAACGTGGTCCACGAGGGGGCCGCCGCGCCGCCGCTGCCCGTCGACGAGTACCTGGCCGAGCTCGACCGGCTCATCGCCGCCCACGACTACTTCGGACAGGACAAGGTCATTCCGGCCATCGGCAGAGGCGCCGCCTCGCGCGAGGTGGTGCAGCGCGTCGCCCTCGAGTTCTACTACCTCGGCAGGTGGATGACGCCCGAGTTCGCTCTCCTGGTGGCGAACGCCCCGGACGCCTACGCGTTCACCATGGACGCCTCGCAGCACTACCACCACTGGGCGCAGAACCTGGCCGACGAGGCCGGCTATCTCCGCGACCCGAACCACGTGCAGATGAAGGTCGCCTTCTGCCATCAGCTCGGGCTCAGCGACGACGACATCCGCGCCTACCGACCGCTTCCCGAGACGATCGCGATGACCTTCACCATGCTCTACTACGTCCGCCGCTCCTACGAGGAGGGGCTCGCGGTCTTCGGCTACGCCGGCGAGCGGGTGGCGGCAGGGAGCGGCTACGCGAGGACCCTCTACGAGGGGCTCCAGCGGCACTACGGCCTGCCGGTCAGGAACTTCGAGGTGCACGCCTACGCCGAGCCCGACCACGGCGACAAGGCGGGCCGGATCTTCCGTCTGGTCGCCACCCCACGCGCCGTCCAGGACCGCTGCCGCGAGGCGATCCGCAACTACCTCCTGGTGGCCGAGGCGCGCGTGTGCACCATGAATCGCTGGGTGGATTGAGCGGCCGCGGCCCGCCGGCCGGGTCGTCGAGCCCCGCGTCTGCCGGATGTTTCCGAAGCGCGCGCTTGACAGGCCCGTCGCCTCCCGGCCATTACGGTCGGACGAACGCTCAAATCACTTGATTGAGTGGCGTCGGGACGATGCCGTCGAAGGCGATGATCGGGCGCGTGCTCTCGACCGGAAGTGCGACCGTGCAGGCCGAGCACGTGGCCGCGTTCGCGCGCGCCCTGGGCGACGCGAACCCGCTCTATGTCGACCCCGAGGCGGCTCGCCGCGGTCCGTTCGGGACGATCGTCGCCCCACCCACCTACCCGATCGCCTTCATGACGCAGGCGCTGGCGGGCGGCGCGGACGTGTTCCTGGAGCTCGGGCTCGACTTCATGACCCTCGTCCACGGCGAGCAGGAGTTCGAGTACGCGCGTCCCGTGAAGGCCGGCGAGACCCTCACGCTCACCGGCCGCATCGCCGACGTCTACGAGAAGCAGGGCTCGAACGGCGTCCTCGACTTCGCGGTGCTCGAGACCGAGGCGGTGGACGAGGCCGGCCAGCCGGTCTTCTTCTCGCGCAACACGCTCATCTCGCGGAGGACGTGATTCCCGCCCTCGATCCCAAGACCGTCGCCGTGGGGCAGGAGCTGCCGCCCCTCGTGAAGGGCCCGATCACGCGCGAGGACCTGAAGGCGTATGCCGCGGCCTCGGGCGATCCGAACCCCATGCACACCGACGACGAGTTCGCGCGCACCGCCGGTTACCCCGGCGTCTTCGCGCACGGGATGCTCTCGATGGGCTACCTGGGCGAGCTCCTGGTGCAGGCGGCCGGCGTGGGCGCGGTCCGCAGGTTCAAGACGCGCTTCGCCAAGCTCACCTGGCCGGGCGACGTGATCACCTGCCGCGGGCGCGTGACGCGCGTCGCGGACCAGGGCGCCGAGCGCCTCGTCGAGTGCGAGATCTGGACCGAGAACCAGGCGGGGGAGCGGAAGCTGGTCGGCAGCGCGACGCTCGCGCTCCGGCAGGCTTAGGAGGCCGTGATGGGCGACCCCACCCGCCTCCGCGGCCGCCACGCCATCGCCGGCATCGGCCTCTCGCGCTTCGGCAAGCTCCCCGGCACGAGCACGATGGGCTTCACGCTCGAGGCGGCGCGGCGCGCGATCGAGGACTGCGGGATCGGGCGCGACGCGATCGACGGCGTCCTCGCCCTCATGCCGGCGGTGATGGGCGAGCAGCACGGCTGGGCCTCGCGCGTGGCGGCCTTCCTCGGCATCACGCCGTCGTTCTGCTCGACCATGGACATGGGCGGCGCCACCGCGATCGGCATGATCCAGACCGCCGTCATGGCGATCGAGGCGGGCTTCTGCTCCACCGTGCTCTGCGCCTTCGCCTGCCAGAACAACCCGCAGGGCGTCATCCCGACCCTCTTCGGCTCGCCCTGGGCGATCCCGTACGGCGACGTGGGGGCGATCACCTTCATGGGCCACGTGGCCCGCCGCCAGATGCACGAGCACGGGATCACGAGCCGACACTACGGGCACATCGCGGTGACATGGCGGCGGCACGCATCCTCGAACCCGCTCTCGCAGAAACGCGAGCCGATCACGCTCGAGGACCACCAGAGCTCGCGGCTCATCAACGACCCGCTCCGGCTCCTCGACTGCTGCCTCGTCACCGACGGGGGCGGGGCGGTGATCGTGACGAGCGTCGAGCGGGCGCGGGACCTGCGGCGGAAGCCGGCCCTGGTCGCGGGCCTGGGGCAGGTGCACTCCTCCGAGATCATCCGCCCCTGGGACGATGGGCGCGACGGCGGCCGCGAGGCGGCCGAGGCCGCGTACCGGATGGCGGGCTGCACGGCAGGCGACATCGACGTGGTGCAGCTCTACGACGGCTTCACGCCGCTCGTCGTGCACGAGCTGGTGGCCTACGGGTTTGCCACCTGGGAGGACGTGGGCGCCTTCGTCGAGGCGGGCGAGCTCGACCTGGGCGGGCGGCTCCCGGCCAATACGGCGGGCGGGCTCCTCTCCGAGGGCCACCTCTCCGGCTTCGGTCACGTCGCCGAGGCGGTGCGCCAGATCCGCGGCACGTCGCACTGCCAGGTGCCGGAGGTCGAGCTCTCCATGGTGACGGGGTACGGCGGCGCGCCGCACGAGCCGCCGCCCACGGTCGCCTACACGGTGGCGGTGCTGAGCGGATGACGGCGCGCGACATCACCGTCGACGGCATTCGCCTGCACGTGGCGGAGGCGGGGCAGGGGCCCGGGCTCGTGCTCCTCCACGGCCTCAGCGCCACGCACGCGAACTGGGAGTACACCATCCCCGCGTTCGCCGACCGCTGGCGCGTGGTTGCGCCCGACCTCCCCGGGCACGGCCGCTCGGCCAAGCCCGACGCGCCGTACACCATCGACTTCTACGCCGGCGTGATCCGGAGCCTCGGGCGTGCGCTCGGCATCGACGAGGCGGTCGTGATCGGGAACTCGCTCGGGGGACAGATCGCGGTCGAGCTGGGGCTCGCCTACCCCGCCTGGACGCGTGCCCTCGTGCTCGCGGCGCCCGCGGGCCGATTCGGCGCGGGCGTGCAGGCGATGCGCTGGGCGATCGGGGCGGCGGCGCACCCCGCCGTGCTGCGCCTCGCGCTCCCGTGGGCGCTCGAGCGGTCCGTCCACGATCCGTCGCTCCCCGCCTGCCGTGCGCGGCGCCGCATCCTGATGGAGCGCCTGGTCGCCGACGACTACCCGGGCTTCGCGCGCGCCATCACCCGCTCGCTGGTCGGCTCGATCGCCGCCGGCCGCCAGCCGCTCGGCCAGCTCACCCAGCCGACGCTCGTCGTCTGGGGCCACAACGACCGGCTGGTCGGGCCTTCCGGCAGCCGCCGCATCCTGCGCGAGCTGCCGCACGCGCGCCTCGCCGTGCTCGAGCGCTGCGGGCATCTCCCCATGCTCGAGCAGCCGCACGCGTTCAACCGCGCCGTGGCCGACTTCCTCCGCGCGGTCGAGGGGGCGCCGCTGGCGCGGGCGCGGCGGGCGACCGGGGCCGGCTGATGTTCGTCATCGAGAAGCCGCTGCCGGCGGTGACCGAGGACGGCGCCCCCTACTGGGAGGGCTGCCGCGCGGGCGAGCTGCGGGCGCAGCGCTGCGCCGCGTGCGGGCACCTCCGCTGGCCGCCTAGCGTCCTCTGCCCCCGCTGCCTCGCCGAGGGCGGGACGTGGGTCCGGCTCTCGGGTCGCGGGACGATCTACTCGTTCATCGTCGTCCACCGCCCGCAGCACCCCGCCTTCTTCGAGGACGTGCCTTACAACGTCGTCATCGTCGAGCTGGAGGAGGGCATCCGCCTGCACTCGAACGTGGTCGGGTGCACGAACGAAGCTCTCCGTGTCGGAATGCCGGTCGAGGTGGTGTTCGACAAGGTGAACGACGAGGTGACGCTGCCGCGGTTCCGGCCGCTGCGGTAGCGAGCTGCGGGACGCCGCCACGCGTTCTGCGACCGCCACCGGCCGCCCCGCCCTTGTCACTCCCTGCGCTTCGATGTAGCCACACCCCATGCCCCTCGCCTCTCGCCCGAAGACCCTGCGCGCCCTCCGCCCGCGCGCGGGCAAGCCCGCGCCGCGGCCGCGCCCCGCCCGCGCCGGGCGCGCCACCGCCGCCGACCCCATCACCACCGAGATCATCCTCGGTGCCTTCGAGACCATCTGCTACGAGATGGCGACGCACGTGAGCCTCACGGCCACCACGCCCATTCTCAACCAGTCGAACGAGCGCAACGCGACCATCCTCGACGGCACCGGGCAGCTCGCCGCACTCAGCGTCGGCATCCCGCAGTTCATGCTGTCCTCGACGCTGCCGGTGCGCTTCGCGGTCGAGTTCTTCGGCGACGGCGGGCTCTTCGAGGGCGACGTGCTGGT
>VBKJ01000163.1 GCA_005879795.1 Deltaproteobacteria bacterium | reverse complement strand
CCGTCGGGTCGCCGGAGTGGACCGACGAGACCCAGTACTTCCCCTCGCGCCTGAGCGCCCAGTAGCGACCGCCGCACGCCGAGGGTGTGCCGAGGCCGAAGTGCTGGAGCACGTAGGGCTGGCCCGGCGCCGCCGTCACCGTCACCACGCGCTCGGTGCTGCTCGCGCCCAGGTCCAGCTCGGCGACCGGCACGAGCGCGTTCTTGCCGATGGTCGCCGCGCTGCCGGACGCCTCGAACGGGTGGCTCACGTCCGAGCCGACGCGCAGCATGGCGGGCCGCGCCTCGGGCAGCTCCAGGCGGAAGTAGGAGGCATCGCCCGGCACGAGCCAGCGGTCGGCGCCGAACGGGCTCATGGTGAAACGCCGGCGGCCGACGGCCGGAAGGCGAGGGATGCCGAAGCGGAGGTGGAGAGGATGCTCGGCGCTCTCCTCGGCCTGCGGCTGCGAGACGCCGCCGTACGCCGTCAGTAGATAGAGGCCCGGGTTCAGCTCGGCGGCGAGGCGGCAGACCAGCATCGGCCGGCCGGGCTGCGCGGCCACCACCTCGCGCGCCGGCTCGGCGTCCACGAGCCAGCTCCCGCCGGTCCACAGGCGGAGGTCGGCCAGGTTCCGGCCCGCCGCCTCGAGGATCAGCCGGCGCCGCTCCTTCACCTCGACCCACCAGGAACGCTGCTCGTAGTCGTCGAGCGCCGTCTCGACCGGCTTCAGCTCGACCAGGAGCGGCGGCTCGGGCGCGTTCCCCTCCGTGAAGCCGCGCACCTTGAGCTGCGCGTCACCCGAGCCCTTCTCGGGCGCGTAGACGACGACCTGGTACTCGCCGCGGTCGAGGAAGACGTCCAGGCGCCCGTCCCGAAGGCGGGGACGGTGAGGATCACCTCCTGCCGGCCGCGGGCGGGGACGGTGATGCGGCTGAGGGTGGGCTCGGCGAGGAGCGCGGCCAGGGCGGGGGCGGCGGCGAGCCCGACCACCAGCACGGCGCCGGGCAGGGTCCGGCCTCGCTGCGCCGAGCCCCCACCCCCCGTCCACATCCCGCCGGCTCTATAGCGTACTCGGCGGCGCTGCCAAAGAGCTCAGCGCGCCCCCACGCCGTACAGCCGCGCCCAGTTGTCCCACAGGATCTTCCGCTGCGATGCCTCCGACAGCGGCAGGCTCATGAACGCCGGGACGGAGCGCGGGAACTTCGAGTCGGCGTGCGGGTAGTCGGTCGAGAAGACGAGGTTCTCGTCGCCGAACCACTCGACGTATTGCCTGACCGGCGTCTCGTCCGCCTCGACGGCGAGGAAGCAGTTGGAGACGAAGTACTCCGACGGCTTCTTCCGCACCTCGGGCACCTCGTGGCGCCCGACCCATTCCCAGTGCTCGTCGAGGCGGTGGAAGAGCCACGGCGCCCAGCTGCAGTTGCCTTCGAGGAGCCCCACGCGGAGACGCGGGAAGCGCTCGAGCACGCCGCCCGCCGTGAGGCTCACGGCGACGAACATGACGCCGAGCGGCTGGCCGAAGGTGTGCCACATGACGAGCTTGTCGAGGACCTCGAGCGAGAAGTCGGGCTTGAGATGCGTCTGGCCGCCGCCGTGGAAGGTGACCGGGATGCCGAGGCGCTCGCACTCGGCCCAGAGCGGGTCGTAGTACGGGTCGTGCCAGGGGCGGCGGTTGACGCAGCCCGGAGCGAGGAAGATCGCCTTGAAGCCGAGCTGTTCGACGCAGCGCCGCGTCTCGGCCACCGCCGACGCGACGTCGTGCGGCGCGACCATGCCGGCGCCGAGCATGCGCTCGGGCGCGTGCGCGCAGAACGCGCGCAGCCAGTCGTTGTACGCGCGGGCGATGGCGGCCGCGAAGTCGGCCTCGAGGCCATCGATGCCCATGATCTGTGGCGAGTCGAGCCCGAGCACGAAGAGCCCGCGGCTCGGGAAGAGGACCGCCATGTCGAGGCCCTCGCGATCCATCGCCTGGAGCTGCGAGACGGCGTCCCAGCCGCGCCGCTCCGCCTCTGCAAACGCCTCGTCCTGCGCCGTGCTCCACGGCCCCGCGGCATCGCCGCGCTGCGGGCGCACCGTGCCGATGCGCAGCACGACGTGCGACTTGACCTTGACCCGCATGTCGCGGCGCAGCTCGGTCAAGCCGATGGGTGCGGCATGCTTCCAGGCCGGATCGATGTAGCGCTGCCAGAGATCGGGCGGCTCGAGCACGTGCATGTCGCTGTCGGCAACCCGGAAGCCTCGCGTCGTCACGGGATCACCTCACTTCGCTCGCCGACCACGCTGCGCTCGGCGCGGGCGCGGACGGCTGCCCCTCGCCTTCCGCCCCGCCTTCGCCGGCAGCGCCGCGGTGTGCCGGAACGCGCGCGCGACCCAGCCGCGGAGCCCCGGCTCGTCGGCCGTGAGCGTGCCCGCCACGGCGACCCAGCCGGTCATGCGGCGTCCGGGCATCGGCTCGAAGTCGGTCGCGCCGTCCCGCTTCGCGTCGGCGATGCCCGCCTCGTCGAGCCGCAGCACGACGCGATCCTCGACCAGGCCGGCAAACATGTTGCCGTTCACGAACGCGGCCGGGTAGCCGAACATGAGCCGGCGCTCGGCGCCTCCGGCGGGCACGACTCGCTCGAAGGTGGCGATCAGCTCGGGCGGCGACTTTCTCCAGGCCATCGCCGTCGCTCGTAGCCGCCCCTCCCCCGCCGGGTCAAGACAGTCGCGACGAGCGCGTGGCCGCGCTATCCTCGGGCGCGGAGGATTGCTCATGGAGAATGCCACCTTCGCCGCCGGCTGCTTCTGGGGTGTCGAGGCCGCCTTCCAGCACGTGCCCGGCGTGCTCTCGACCGCCGTCGGCTACTCGGGCGGCCACCTCCCGAACCCGACCTACCACGACGTCTGCTCCGGCCGCACCGGCCACGCCGAGTGCGTGCGGGTGGAGTACGACCCGGCGCGCGTCTCCTACGAGCAGCTCCTCGACGTGTTCTGGGAGAACCACGACCCGACGCAGCTGAACCGCCAGGGCCCGGACGTCGGCGCGCAGTACCGCTCGGCGATCTTCTTCCACAGCCCGGAGCAGGAGGCGGCGGCGCGCGCCTCGAAGGCGCGCCTGGAGCAGTCGGGGCGCCATCGCCGGCCGATCGTCACCGAGATCACGCCCGCGTCGGAGTTCTACCGCGCCGAGGACTACCACCAGCGCTACCTGGAGAAGCGCGGGATGGCGCACTGCCGCATCGGGTGAGGCTCACGGGCCAGTGCGGCGGCATGCAGCAGGTGCAGCACCTCCCGTGTGTGATGCTACCCCCATGCCAGGGGAGCCGCACGTCCACCAATGGCCGCCGAACCGGGGCTGGCTTGACCAACGGGTCCGTCACCTGCGAGTCTGCGTCTCCGGCTGACCAGCGGCCCGTTCGAGGGGTTGCGTCATGGCCGACCTCGACCTGACTGCGATTAACCACATCGGATCCCGAGTCACCGGAGGGCACGAGCGAATGACGGAGGTTGTCGACCCGCGGGAAGCGTCGCCGAGGCCAGCGCCGCCGTCGACGGCCCGGCAATCGGTCGACCGGTACTTCCGGTCCATCGCTCCCCATGGGCGGGACGTAGACGCGGCCGACGGCCTGGGCGGAGCCATCCAGCGGCTTCGCCGGTCCGTGGCGTTGGAGCTCATCGACGATCTTCACGTGCCACGGGGCGCTCGCGTGCTGGAAATTGGTTGTGGCGCGGGGTCCGTCACCGCCGAGCTCGCCACCCGCGGCCTGGTCGTCGACACGGTCGACACCGTGGACACGCTGCTTGCGTGGACGCGCTCGCGGGTGCGTGAGGCCGACGTCCGGAACCGGGTCACTGCCAGCGGTGACGATGTTCACCGGCTTGATTTTCACAGCCGCGTCTTTTCTCTCGTCGTCGCGCTGGGGGTGCTGCCGTGGCTCCACTCGCCCGGGATCGCCCTCGCGGAGATCGGTCGCGTTCTCGATCGAGGCGGACACCTCGTGATCTCGTCGGAGAATCGCCTGCGGCTGATCAACTTGCTCGACCCCCGGCTCGCGCCGCTATTCTCGTTGTCGCGCAAGGCGCTCAGGTGCGTGCTTGCGGCGCTCGGCCTGAGGACGGCTTCGGCGCCGTCCGTTCGCCCGCGGCTGTATTCTCGGCGGCAGCTGGACGGGCTTCTGGCTGCTGCGGGATTGCGCAGGATCAAGAGCTTGACGCTGGGGTTCGGACCCTTCTCGCTCGAGGGCTACACGTTGCTGTCAGACGCCACCGGCGCGAAGCTGCACCAGGCTCTGCAGTGGTTGGCGGACAGAGGCATGCCCGGGTTGCGAGCCACCGGGGCGCAGCATCTCGTCGTCGCGCAGAGGGTGAAATGAGGCGCTTCACGCCCCGAGCCGGCGCACGACCTTCCGCTTCCCCGCGTTGATCGCCTTGAGCGACCTGATCCCCTCCTCCGCCACCTCGTCGCCGACCATCCGGTCGCCCTCCGCGGCGAGCTCGTCGAGGTCGACCCACACGGCGTACGCCGCGCGCGTCCGCTCCGTGACGATGCCCGCCTTGAGCAGCGTCTTGATGAGCGTGCGGAAGACGTTGCTCGAGCGCTGCATCAGGGCGCGCCGGTGGGCGTCCGTGCGCGCCTCCAGGACGGCGTCGCGCACCCATTGCCAGTCGAGCCCGAACTGCGGGTAGATGAGCCGCTTCTGCTCGGGGTTCACCAGGTTGAAGAGGAGCGTGTTGAAGCACTCGAGCGCCCAGTCCTCGACCGCGTCCCGCTCGGCCCCCTCGAGCTGCGGGATGGTGGCGTGGGCCCAGATCTTGCCGAACTTGTGGTGGAAGGCCTCGTCGGTCATGACCAGCTGACAGACGCGGCGGAGCAGCGGGTCTTGGGCGATCTTGTAGAGGGTCGTGAAGGCGCCCATCGCCACACCCTCCACGAGCATCTGCATGCCGATGATCTTCCTGTAGACGACGGGCGTGGCGACCAGCTCGCCGAGGAGCCGCCCCACGGTGTCGCCGACCGGGAGGACGGCGCCCCCGAAGCGCGCGTCCACGTACTTCGTGAAGGCGTGCACGTGGCGCGCCTCCTCGCGTGCCTGGTTGGCGGCGTACTCCTGCGCGCCCGGGTCAAGGAAGATGTCGCACAGGCTCGCCGAGAGGCTGAGCGCGCCCTGCTCGCCGTGCAGGATGTTCGAGAGGCTCCAGCGCGCGCTCTCGTTGGTGAGCTTGATGCGCTGGCCCTCGTCCAGGCGGTCCCAGACCGCGGTGTTGCTCTCGAGGACGAACCAGGTGGGGACGATCGTCTCCTCGTCGGTGGCAAACGGGGTCGCGAAATCGACGTAGTCCGCGTCCTCCGGGTTCCAGAAGTGTTCCTCGGTGCGCGCGATGATCTCCTCGAAGTCCGAGGACCGGCGCGCGTAGCGGCCGGGCTCGATCATGGCCGCGAAGTCGTCGGGGTCGGCGGCGCGGTAGGCGGGATCGGCGGGCATCGTCTCCTCCATCGCCGAGCCTACACGGCGAGTCAAGCCGCGGCCCTCACGCCGTGCCCGCCAGCTCCGCCGCCGTCGCGGTGAAGGTCGCCATGCGGATCAGCTCGGGCGTGACGAAGCGCTCCGCCTCGGACCGCACCCACATCAGGTCAGCGGGGCATTCTCCAGCGGTTCCCGCTGGCGGTCGAGTCGGTGTATGAGGCCGCATGGGCACCCATCCGATCCGCTTCGGCATCCAGACCGGGCAGCAGAGCCTCGCGTGGGCCGAGCTCCTCGCCCTGTGGCAGAAGGCCGACGCCTGGGGCTACGACTCGCTCTGGAACTTCGACCACTTCTACCCGATCTTCGTCGACCCCGAGGGCCCATGCCTCGAGAGCTGGACGACGCTCGCGGCGCTCGCGCAGGCGACCCGCCGGGCGCGCATCGGCACGATGGTGAGCGGCAACACCTACCGCCATCCGTGCGTCACCGCCAAGATGGCGGCAACCCTGGACCACGTGAGCGGGGGGCGCCTGAACCTCGGCCTCGGCGCGGGGTGGTTCGAGCGCGAGCACCGCGACTTCGGCATCGACTTCAAGACCGTGCGCGGCCGTCTCGAAGCCCTCGAGGAGGCGCTCCAGATCATCCGCGGCATGCTGACCGAGCCGCGCACCACGCTCCGCGGCAAGCACTACACGGTGACGGACGCCATCGGCGTCCCCAAGCCCGTCCAGCGGCCCCACCCGCCCTTCATGATCGGTGGCACGGGGAAGAAAGTCCTCCTCCGAATCGTCGCCCGGTACGCCGACATGTGGAACGCCGGCGCGAGCCCCGACGAGATGCGGGCGCTGATCGAGGTGATCGCGCGCCACGGCGAGCGCGTCGGCCGCGACCCGGCGAAGATCGAGAAGACCGTCCTCCTCCCCCTCTGCTACCGGGCCGCCCCGGAGCGGGAGCAGTTCGTGTGCCAGGTGATGGCGTCCATGCGGCGGACGACGCCGGAGCAGGCGCGCGGCCAGACCATGATTGGCCAGAAACAGGAGTGTCTGGACACGGTCGAGCGCTATGCACGAGCCGGCGTCACGCACTTCATCTTCATGCTCTTCATGCCCTTCTTCGAGGACGAGATCCAGGCCTTCGCCGAGGAGGTGATCCCGGCCTTTCGCGGGGCCTGAGGGGGGGTCTCAAGCAATCGGCCGGTCACGCCGATATACCGGCAGAAGCCATGGCGCTTTTCGGGCGGGATCGTGAGCAGGAGCAGCGGGGCAGGCGCCCCGCGGCCGTCGCGGCACCGGCGCCCGAGACTCCGGCGCCCCAGGAGGTGAAGATGTTCGAACGGGAGAAGACCCAGCCCCAGGAGACGCCGGGGACGAGCGCGTTCCTCGGCAAGGGGAGCCGGGTGAACGGGAAGCTCGCCTTCGAGGGCGCGGTGCGCATCGAGGGCCAGGTGGAGGGCGAGATCAACTCCGAGGACACCCTCACCATCGGCGAGAGCGCCCTGCTGAAGGCGAAGATCAACGGCGCCTCGGTGGTCGTGCACGGGCAGGTCACGGGCGACATCGCGGCGCGCTCGCTGCTCGAGCTGCACGCCACGGCCAAAGTGGTCGGCAACATCTCGAGCCCGCGGCTCGTGGTGCACGAGGGCGCGATCTTCGAGGGACAGTGCGCGATGGGCGGCCCCCAGGCCACCGCGGGCAAGAAGAAGAAGCCGGACTTCTCGGCGCTGCTCGGCGGGCAGGCCGGCGAAGACGTGCCGCCGGCGCTGCAGCCCGACTCGACGCGGTAGCGAGCCAGCGCCGCGGTCGGGGCGGAGGGGCGCCGCCGGCGCGAGCCTCTGCTTCCGTGCATTGCCTCGCCCTCTCCAAGCGATGGCGGCCAAGCGCGCCGACTACTTCGCGGCGGGCACGTAGGTCGTGTGGGACGTCGATTGAAGGCGGGCGTCGCCTGCCCGGCGGCCTCGCGCACCACGGCCATCGCGGCGCCTCAGACGACGCTCGGCTTCCCGCGCGCGAGACCCATCGCGAGCTTCCGGATGCGGCGCACCAGCGCGGGCAGCGCGGTGGGGTCGACCTCGGGCCGGGCGACGTCGGCGATCTGCTGGAGGAGCGCCATGAGCGCTTCGGCGCGCCGCCGCGCCGCTTCGGCTTCGAGCTCGGCGCGCGCCACGTAGACGTTGAGCTGCGTCAGGCTGAGGCGCAGGAAATTGAGGCAGTCCTCCACCGACAGGTGGTCCCGTCCGCTGGTCTCTTCACCGCAGCGCGAGCAGGGCACGGCGCCTTCCCGGTTCCGCTTACCCCCGCCCCGTCGCGAGGGTCAAGACCGGGTTCCCCGGCGGCACGCACGCCGCGCCCGACCCCGGCCACGTGCCGTGGCCGTCGCAGTCCGCGAGCGGCTCGATCTGGCCGTTGGCGCTCGCGGGGCACGGGGAGAGCGTCGGGTCCGTCACCGACGTGAATGCCGGCCGCAGGACGGCATCGGGCGCGACGGTCTCGCCGACGCGGCAGGTGAGCGAGCTCGCGCCGTCGGGCAGCGCCGAGAGGGTGGCGAGCGACTGGACCGCGAGCCGCTCGCGCGCGACGACGGTCAGATGCCCCGCGTGCCCCCGGCTCCCGCCGTCGACGCTCAGCACCGTGCGCGGCTCGAGCGTGACGTCGCAGCCCTCGAGCTGCACGCTGCCGCCGAAGCCGTCGCCCCGGAGCGCGGAGGCCCGAATCTGCGTGCCGTTCACTACTCGGAGGGCGGCGCGCACGTCGCGCGCGCCGCCGACCCGGGAGCCGGCGGTCAGGGTAATGACCCCCCCGTAGAACCCGTCGGCGGTGACCGGCGCCGGACCGACGGTCAGGCCGCCCCCGCCGGTGAGCGCCACCTCGCCGCCCAGGCCTCCCTGCCTGCCGCCGCTCACGTCGACCTCGGCGCTCACCGTGACCGCGCCCGTACCGCGCACCTCGCAGGCGAAGCAGCCCGCACCGAGACCCGCGCCGCCGGCCGCAGAGAGTTGCGCCTGCACCGTCACCGCGCCGCCGCTCTCGACGCACGTGTCGCCCGGCGCGCAGTCGGCCCCGCTCACGCAGGGCGTGCCGTCGGCCACGCACCGCATCGCGCCCGTGGCGACGAGGGAGAAGAAGCCCGCGTCGGAACCGAAGCCGGTCGAGAGCCCGTCGGCCGCGATGGCGCCCCGGCGCAGGTGACGGTGGTGCCGCCGATGCAGCTCGCCGTGCCGAGGTCGCACGAGGATGTCGCCCGCGCTCGCGGAGAGGAAGACGCTGCCGCCCGGGGTGACGGCGTTCACGTCGCCGCCGGTCACGCTGATGGCCGCGGCGCGGCGCGGCGAGTCGAGCGTCACCGCCCGCACTCCTTCGAGGCGGACCACACCCCCGGCCGCCTCCCTGCCACGCGCACGCGCGGAGCCATCGAACGCGACGCTCGCCGCGCCGAGCCGGATCGCCCCGCCGCCCGCGCCGCCGGCACACGGCGGCCGCGAGGGCACATCGCCGTTGGTGTTCGAGGCCTCGAGCGTGCCGATCAGCGTGAGCTGGTCGCGGGCGACGAGGTCGATCGTCCCGCCGAGCGTGGCGCCTGCGACGCTGAGCAGCCCTCCGGCCGAGAGGGTGGCGGGCGTCTTCGCGCCGCTGCCGATGGCTATCGTGCCGCCGCAGCCGCCGCGGGACGTGGAGGCGTCGAGCCGCGCCGTCGAGGCCAGGGTCACCGTCCCGTCCGCGTCGATCACGATCGCGCCCGCGTGGCCCGCTGGGACACCCGTCGTCCCCTCGGCCGAGACGCCGACCGTACCGCCCAGGCTCACGTCGAGGGCGCTGAGCGTGATCGCGCCCCCGTCGGGTCCGATCGTGTCGCCCGGCACCGCCCGCCCGCGCGCCGTGATCTTCGCCGACGAATCGAGGGTGAGGCGCCTGGCCACCTGCATGGTCAGCCGCGCGGTACGGAGGCAGCGTGCGGGCGCGGCGCACTGGGCGTCGGAGGCGCACGGGGCGGGCGGACCGGCGGCGCAGCGCGCCGTGAACACGGTGGTGAGCGTCCTTCGCACGCGCACGTTCGGCGCCGTGAAGGTGAGCACGCTGCCGTCGGGGATGGGGAAGTTCCTGGCGATCACGCAGGTGTCGGGGGTCGACTGCCGCGAGTCGCAGAGGAAGTCGCCCGTCTGCGCTGCGGCCCGCCCGGCCGGGGCGACGAGGACGAGCAGCCCGGCCGTCGCCAGGGCCCGTCGAGCCCGCGCGCCGCGCGAGGTCGCCATCCCCTCGTCATGGTTACACCAGCGCGCGCGATCAAGGGAAGTCGGGGACGCGCTGCTGACGCGCCGCGGCGCCGCCGGACGTGCGCGTGATGCTGTCCCAACCAGGAGCGAGGTGTCCCAGCTGGGATGGCATCTGCCCTATTCCCCCCGTTGACACGCAAATCGATCCAACCCTACAGTCCGAACGCGCCTCGAACAGATCCGGAAGGAACGACACTGCTCCGACCGTCGCACGAGACCAGGGCGAGCGTGCGGACGCCGTTAGCGCTCGCGCTCCTGACCGGGCTGCTGAGCAGCGCGACTCCCGCGCCGGCCGCAAAGTGGCGCCACTGTCCTTCACAGCTCCGCTATTACCACGCGAAGATCGGTGCCGTCAGTGCCCCCTTCGTCCATCCCGGTCACGAGGTCGGGATCTTCCTCTCCGACCAAGAGATGGTGGACTCGGGCCCCTTCTCGACCGAGCCGGGCGGCAACACGGTGACCGTCACGTTCGCGTCCCTCTTCGGCCCGCGGATCACGCTGGCGCCGATGCCGGTGAGTGCGGTGAGCCCCGCGACCCTCTACTTCACCTTCCCCGACACCCGCGAGATCTTCGGCCGGCCGCTCGCTGGCCCGACCGAGATCGTGGTGAAGACTCGCCGGCGCACGACCGCGCACATTGACCCGCGCCACCTGGTCGCTCTCCCGCCTTCGACCAACGCGGGGGCGCTGGCAATCGGTGAGTTGGAGCAGGGTGCGCTGGCCACGATGGACACGCGGGGGGCGATCTGGGTGCCCGTGGACTTCTCGGCCTTCGGCACGATGCAGAAGAACATGCCCACCTGCCCGGGAATCTTCACGCCGCTGAGGTCCTTCGCCGTGGGCGTCACCGTGCGCAGCATCCCGTCGAGCAGCATCCCGTCGAACATCCTCGGCGCGCTGCAACCCACATACCCGCCGCTGCGAGCCGTCAAGAAGGTCGACCTGTTCATTGGGGACTTCTTCGTCAACGGCTCGAACTATTATGGCAACAAGGTCGGCAGGCTTGCGGTGTCCCCCATCCCGCACGGTCTCGGCGTGATGCTGTGTGGGCGGAACGACGCGCTGCAGGTGGTCCTCAGGGCGCCGGGCTGGCGGCGCTGGACCAGACCGTGGTCACCTTTCAGCGCGTGGATGCCGTCCTCGCAGCCGATGGCGATCCAGCTGAGCCGTATGTCGGTCGGTCAGGTGGGCTCGGCGTTGACCGGCCTCGATGCGTTCGCCGAGGAGTGCCTCCTGCGGTAGCCGCCGTGCGGACCGGTGACCCTCCGAACCCGGACCCCCCCTACCCCCGTCACCACCCAGGCGAGACAGAGCACCAAGAACCAATCTCCCGTGCGGGAGTAGAGGGTCGGCGCCGCAGCGGGCAGCGAGACGGCGAGGACGGAGGGAAGCCCAGCGGACGGGCCTGCCGCCACCTTACGGCCGAACCGATCAAAGACCGCGCTCACACCCGCGTTGGCGGCGCGGACCACGGGGAGTCCCGTTTCAACCGCGCGCGACACCGCCCAAGGGAGATGCGGCGCGCTCGAGCGGTAGAACCAGGCGTCGTTCGTCGGGTTCACGATGAAACCCGCACCCCGGCGAGCAAGCGTACGGGCGCCTCGGGAATCCGCGATCTCGAAGCAGATCAACACGCCGAAGGAGAGGTCTCCAACATGGAAGACGGGGGTTTCGCGACCTGGCTCCAAGCTGACCAGGTCAGGTGGCGGGCTGCTCAGGATCGACGGCCACCGCTCGGCGAATGGGACCAGGGACCGCTTGTGGTAGCTCTGCAAGCCATGACCCGGCTGGAGCAGGTGCGCCGAGTTGAATCGTGCGAGTCGCCCGGACGTACGGCGGGCGCCAGGCCCCCCGGCAAGAAGCGGCGTCCCCGTCGACGCGACGAACCCGCTCAGCTTCGCCCAGGCGACTCGATCGTGCTCGATGTCGGTCGTGAGAGCGCTTTCGGGCCAGATGATCAGGGCGGGTCTGGCGGTTGCCCGGGTCGAGGAGGCGGCGAGGTACTGGTCGAGCGCACTCGGGGCGGGCTGCATGGCGCCGATGTCGACCGCCACGATCGCGGCGCCCGCGGGCTGCCCCTCGGTGCCTGCAGCGCTTAGCCTCAAGTATCCCCAGCCGAGCGCGGCGATGGCCAGCACGACGCTCGTGGCCGCCGCCCTCGCACGGCTGCCGAGGTTTACGGTAGAGTGCTCGACGAGCGCGGCCAGACCGGCGTTCGCGGTCACGATCACGAATGTCACGCCGGCGATGCCGCAAGCGCTCGCTATCTGCAGGATGGGCAGAGCATCCCACTGCGAGAGCCCGAGAACGGCGGCGGGGTAGTAGGGAAAGACGAACGTGCGCACCGCCTCCCAGCACGCCCACGTGGCACCGTACCAGAGGACAGCCCACGCTCCGAGTCCGCGCGGGCGCGCCAGGAGCAGCGCGCCGAGAAGGGCTCCATGGGCAGCCGACACGGCTGCAACCGACGGGAGTATGTATGCCACCGCGCGCCACGCGCTGAGGGCAAAGTACGCCGCAGTCGCACGAGAGAGCCAGGGCGACACTCCAACGAGACCACCCACGGTCGCGTACACGATGGCGCCGACCATCGCGAGCCGGCGTGTCGCAGCACGGAGGACCGCGAGCAGTGGGACCAGCGCGACCCACGCGAGTGGTCCGACACCGCCCGGCGCGACCGCCAGCCCGGTGAGAGCGCCGGCGAGCGTGGCTCCCACCAGCACCAATCTTGCGTGGCCCTGCGGGCTCGACGGCGGGCTCATCGCGATTGCCGAGGAGCCACCGGCAACGGCGTGGCATCGGCGTTCCAGCCCTGCCTGCGGCGGGCCAGGTGCTCCCAGTTGCGCCCGGCCATGAGACGCGAGCCCTGGCTTGCCGTCACGGTGCTGGTCGCACTGGCGATCTTCGGCTTGTGTCTCGCGAATGCGCTCGCCTGGATCAATCGACCCTTCCCGGGATTCCTCGTACTGGAGAACGGCATCGTCGTGTCGATCGGACGCAGCGACTGGATACCTCCGGAGCGTCGGCGCGCACAATGGACGCGGGTGATCGCAGTCGACGGCCACCCTGTCAGCGGGGGGCGCGAGATCAACGCCTATGTGAGCGCCGCTGACGTCGGCAGGCCGATCACGTACACGTTCCGCGGGGGAAGCGATATCTTTCGGCTGGCTCTCGAGGTGCGCGCCTTCCGCATGGCGGATTTCCTCGATCTCTTCGCGCCCCTGCTCGGGGTCGGTCTCGTGATGGTATGCGGAGGGGCCGTGACCCTCGTGCGCCGCCCTGGCGCTCCCGAAGCGCGCGCCCTGTTCGCAATGTGCCTCAGCTTGGGCCTCGCCCTCATCACGGGACCCGACCAGTACTCCCCCTACACGTTCAGCCCTCTCTTCTTCCTGAGTCTGTCGGCGCTGCCACCCTCCATCACTCTGTTTGCTCTCACCTACCCCAGCTCCAGCGGCCTCCTGCGCCATGGGGTGCTCCCCTACGCTGCGCTGTATCTACCGTGCGCGGGTCTCGGGACGGCGCTCTCCTCGCTGTCTTCTCAGACTTCGCTCTTCCTCCCACTGCTGTACACGGTGTACTTCTTCACGGCCAACGCGGTCCTGCTGGGCGTTGGGTCCGTCGTGCTCGCCCTCATCAACGGTGTTCGGCCAGCCGCACCGCTCCTGCTCGTTCTCGGAGCCGCTCTCGGCTCGTGCTTGCCGATCGCGATTCTGGTCACCTACCCGCTCCTGCAACGCCCGATCTCCCCGGTCATGCTCGTGTGCCCCCTACTCTTCATTCCAGCGCTGATAGGCACCGCGCTCGTTCGCTTCCCGGCCTTCGACCATGCCAGCGGCGCCTGATCCTGCGCCGCTCGAGGGTGACGATCCGCCTCGCAACCCCTCGCACCCTTCCGCGCCCTTGCACGGCCTGGGGCCGCTCGGCCGCGCTGCGGCACCGTATCTGTCCGCCGGCGTTCTCGTGACGAGCGCAACATGCGAGCTCTGGCTCTATCACCTGTCGGCGCTATTGCGCGGGCGATCGGCCCAGCGCGCCGTCCGCGTCCTCCAGCAGTGGAGCCGTCGTAGCTGGCGATGGCTCTGCCTCGACGTTCGCGTGCATGGGGCGCCGTCCACCACCCCGCGAATCTACGTCTCGAACCATCGCAGCTATCTGGATATTCCCGTCCTCTCGGGCGTCTTGGGAACCAGCTTCATGAGCCGCGCCGACGTTGCGACATGGCCGTTGGTCGGTGCTGCGGCGAAGGCTGTCGGGACCGTCTTCGTCAACCGCGCGGACCCATACGCACGCGCACACGCTGCTCGACGATTGATGCGTCACGTAGGCAAGCTGAGCGTCGTGGTCTTTCCGGAAGGCACGACGACGAGAGAGCGCTTCCCCGGGCCGTTTCATCCTGGCTTCTTCGATCTGGCATGCCGCCTCGAGACTGCCATCGTACCGGTCACGATACGGTACAGCCAGCGACGAGCCTACTGGACGGATGACATCACGTTGCCACACCATCTTCTGGCCCGCGTGCTGACGATGCCGCCACTTGCCGTGGCGGTTCACATCGGGAGGGATGTCGAGTCGAGAGATTTCAGTGACGGCGAGACACTCGCGCGAGCCGTGCATGACGCAGTCTGCAACCCGATTGCCGAGTTCGGCGAACTCGCATGATGGCAGATCTCGCGAAGCTCACCGTCGTGCTTGGAATACGATGCAGTAGCGACCACGTGCTCGGCGCACGGCGCTTCGGCCGATGACACTGCGTTCCAAGCTCACACTGATGTTCCTGGGCGCCATGCAGGTGGCGTTCCTCACCGCAGTGGGCACCTTCTGGGCGGTCCAGAGCTGGCAGCTCCTCGCCGACGACCTCACCGTGATCCAAGAGCAGAACTTGCGCCTGGAGCGCACCCTCGAAGTGCCCGTGCCCCGGGCCCCCGGCGAAGCAACCGCAAGGCAACCCATTCATTCACGCACAGTCCGGTCCTTCCTCGCACTTCGTCACCATGCTCAGACGCTGGAGGAGGCAGACCTGATCGAGTCACTAGGCAGCGCGCTGGGGTTGCCTTCACGTCGCGGGGGACGGCGCGCAGGCGAGCGTGCGGCCCCACCCTCGTCCGTACCGGATGCAGCCGGGCGTCTGAAGAGATTTTATCGCGCCCAGATGAACGCCCTCCACGGCCACGCCCGTTTCGTTACACGCCTCTCCACCGGCCTCGTGGTCGCCATCGTCGGCCTCGTGCTGGCCGGCATGATGGCCTACTTCGCGGCCATCCGCGTCTGGCTCGTACGCCCCCTGCAGGCCATCGGCCGGGCGACGGGCGTGATCTCGACCGGGGACCTCGAGCACCGCGTGCCGGTCGCCGGGCGCGACGAGTTCGGCGCCCTCGCCCGGTCCATCAACTCGATGGCCGCCTCGCTGGCCGAGAACCAGCGCCGCTTGCTGGCGGCCGAGCGCTTCGCCATGGTCGGCGAGATGGCGGCCTACGTGGCGCACAACATCCGGAACCCGCTGGCCTCGATCCGCACCACCGCCCAGGCCGAGATGCTCGACCTGCCGGCCGAGGACCCGCGCCGCGCGAGCTTCCGCGACATCGTGACCGCGACCGACCGCCTCGAGAGCTGGGTCGGCGACCTCCTCCGCTTCTCGAGCCCGGTCACGCTCGAGCGCACGCCCGAGAGCGTGAACGACCTGGTCGAGCGCTGCGCGGACCTGGCGCGACCGCAGCTCACGCAGCGGAGGCTCCGGCTCGACCTGACCCTCGCGCCTGCGCTCGCCCCCGTGAGCCTCGACCGCAACAAGATGGAGCAGGTGGTGAGCGTGCTCCTCGGCAACGCCATGGACGCCTCGCCGGCGGGTGCCACCATCCGGATCATCTCGCTCGTCCGCCGCCCGGACCATGCTCCCCTCGCCTGCATCCGCGTCGAAGACGAGGGCAAGGGCATCCCGCAGGAGCGGCTGGGGAAGCTCTTCACGCTCTTCGCCACCGGCAAGAAATCGGGCACCGGGCTCGGGCTGGCGCTCGCCCAGAAGATCGTCACCGCGCACGACGGCGCCATCACCGTCACCAGCAACGAGGGCGCGGGAACGGCGGTCGAGATCAGTCTGCCGGTCGCCGAGGGGAGCACCCGCGCGTGTCGACCATCCTGATCGTCGACGACGAGGAGATCCACGCGCGCGCGCTCGGGCGCTTCCTGGGCGGGCGCGGCCACGCCTGCGAGGTGGCGACCTCGCACGCGGCGGCGGTGGAGGCGCTGCGCACCGCGCGCCCACACCTCGTCCTCCTCGACCTCCGCCTGGGCGAGGTGGACGGGCTCGAGACGCTGCGCGAGATCAAGACCCTCGACCCCGCCCTCCCGGTCATCATGATGACCGCGTACGGCTCGGTCGAGACGGCCGTGCGCGCGATGAAGGCGGGCGCGCTCGACTACGTGCAGAAGCCGATGGATCTGGAGGAGCTCGAGCTGGTCGTGTCGCGCGCCCTCGGCGAGGTGCGGGCGCGCGAGCGCCTGGAGTTCCTCCAGCGGCGCGAGATGGGCGGGCCGGACGAGCTCGTCCTCCTCGGCGAGAGCCCGGCCATGCGGCCGGTGCACGAGTTCATCGAGCGAGCGGCGCGCTTCGAGGGGCTCGCGGCGGGCGAGCAGCCGACCGTGCTCCTCCAGGGCGAGACGGGGACGGGGAAGGACCTCGTCGCGCGCATCCTCCACGCGCGCAGCACGCTGGCGCGCGAGGCGTTCATCGCCCTCGACTGCACCACGCTGCCGCGGAACCTGATCGAGGCGGAGCTGTTCGGCTACGAGCGCGGCGCCTTCACCGACGCCCGCGCGGCCAAGCGCGGCCTGGTCGAGGTGGCCGCGGGCGGGACGCTCTTCCTGGACGAGATCGGCGAGCTCGACCACGAGGCGCAGGGGAAGCTTCTCCGCACCATCGAGGAGAAGAAGATCCGCCGCGTGGGCGGCCTCGCCGACGTGCGCACCGACGTGCGCATCATCGCGGCGACCAACCGCGACCTCCAGCAGCTCGCAAACCAGGGCCGCTTCCGCCTGGACCTCCTCTACCGCCTGAAGGTCCTCACCCTCACCCTGCCGCCGCTGCGCGAGCGCGGGGACGACATCCACTGGCTCGCCGAGCACTTCATCAACCTCTACGCCCGCAAGTACGACCGCCGCTCGAAGCGACTCGGCCCGGAGGCGGTCGCCGCGCTCGCGGGCTTCCCCTGGATCGGCAACGTGCGCGAGCTGGCGCACGTGATCGAGCGCGCCATGCTCCTGGTCGAGGCCGACACCCTGGAGGCGTGGCACTTGGGCCTCGAGTCCCATCTCCCCGCCCACGCGCAGGATACCATCCCCGCCGGCACCCCCGGACCCGGCACCCTCGAGGAGGTCGAGCGCCGGCTCATGCGCCAGGCGCTCGAGGCGAACGGCTGGAACGTCTCCGAAGCCGCTCGCCGCCTCGGCGTCAGCCGGGAGGTCCTCCGCTACCGCATGAAGAAGTACGCGATCACACCCCCCAACCGCTGACGCCGGCGTACGGCCGCGAAGGAGGAGGAGGCGGAAACGGGTGCGGCCGCCCCCGTCTCCGCCGGCGGGAGGGGTTCAGGAGCGAGACGAGGGGAGCCTTCGCGCGATCTCCTCGTCGTTCGCGTCCATGAGCGCGCGCAGGATGCGCTCCATGGTGGCCAGCTCGACCGCCATGGTCACGAGCTGGTCGAGCGGCGCGGGGCAGCGCTCGTCGCCTTCGACGTGCCCGAGGAGGGTCATGTAGCGCACGGTGTTCAAGAGCGCGTCCGAGGCGCGCTTCAGGTGGACCGTCAGGTCGGCGAAGGTCTCGCGGTCGGCGATCATGATGCACGCCCCCCGACGAGGACGATGTGGTGCGCGCGATCACGACGCGGATGGCGCAGCGGCAGTCGCCCCGACGGCGCCCCGAGGCCTTCGCCCTCGAGCACGATGCGCGGTACGAGGGCGGGCTCGAGGAGCGAGCGGCGCAGGCGCACGGGGTCGAGGTCGAGCGCCTCGCACACGTTGTGGAACGAGAAGGGCGCCCTGTCGTCGCGGCTCAGGATCCAGCGCAGCGCCGACTGCTGCGCGCGCCCCCCCCGCGTGCCGGCCGCGCCCACCAGGCAGCGGATGGCGTCGATCAGCACCGCGGCGCGCAGGGCGCGCTGGCGGGCGAGGCTCTCGGTCGTCCAGGTGACCGTCTGCTCGCCACGCACGGTCCCTGCAGGAGTACCCGGGTCTCTCATGGTCCCGCCGCACAGCGAGAAGCAAGTTCCGCGCCGGGCCCCGGATGTCGCTGCGCAATGGCAGGCGCACGAGCCGGTGGTGGTGGCGAATGGGGGACATCCACCAGTTTGGTTCTCATGAACCAGCGGCGGCCCGGTCGTACCGCCTGGCGCAGGCCCCGATGGCCGCGCCCGTCGGGAGTGCGGCGGCGGCTTGCAAGTGCCAGGAGAAGCCCGGATCCTCGCGCTGACGGAGGCCCGAGCCCATGAAACGCTCTCAGCTCAGCATCACCCCGGCGTTCGCCGTGTGGCTCGGCGTGGCCTGGTTGGCGCTCGTGTGCGACACGGCAGGCGTCTCGTACGTGCTGCGCCATCACGACCCGCGCTTCGCGTTCCTGTACGAGCACGCGTCGATGGTTCGCTCCGACGTGCTATGCACGTTCGTCCCGTTCGTCGGCGCGGCGCTCGCGATCGTCGGGCTCCTCGCCCGCCGCGAGTGGGGCTGGGGTCTCGCGCTGGTGCTGAACCTGGCGCTGGTGGCGGGGAGCTTCGCGGTGACGGGCACGGCGTTCTGGATGGTCCGGCCCTACGGCGTGGGTGGGGAGATTCTGAAGCCGAACATGGCCGGTGTCCCCGCCGGCGCGCTCCTGATGATCCTGGTGCTGCTCGCCCCGAGCGTGAGGCGGGGGTTCCGCTAACAGGCCCGCGCGTCAAAGCCGAGCGGTGCCCCAAAGCTCGGGCGCCGCGGTGCGGGAGACGGAGAGTGTCAGGCCGGCGTTGGGTTGCTGCCGGCCCGCGACGGTCCAGCGCGCAGCCGGCGGGGACTCAGCACGGCGCGTCAGAGCGGCCGGCGCATCCCCTAACGAAAGTGCGGCATCACCGCCTCGGCGAAGAGCCGCATCGAGCGGACGAGGAGGTCGTGGCGCACGCCACCCGGTCCCATCCACAGGAGCAGCCGCTCGATCCCGGCGTCGCGCAGCCGCGCGATCTTCTCGGCGCACCCGTCCGGGTCGTCGAAGAGGAGCACGTGCTCGAGCCAGCCGTCGTAGGCGTACTCCGGCAATCGCCCGCCCCGCCGCTCGTAGAGCTCGTAGCCGCGCGGCATCTCCGTGGTGGTGGGTGTGGTCAGGTGCTGGAGGATGGCGAGGTCCCATTCGAGCGCCTCGCGCGCCAGCGTGCGCGCCTCGGCGCGGGTGGGTGCGAGGAAAGCGTACTTGAGGACGGTCGCGCGCGCGAGCACGGGCGCGGCGTCGACGCCCGCGGCGGCGAGCGCGGCGCGGTAGCGGGCGAACTCCTCCACCTGCTCGGCGAAGGGGCTGAGCGGACGCGCCATCAGCGCCGGGAGCCCGCGCGCGATGGCGCGCGCCAAGCTCTCGGGGCTGTTCACGGCGTGGAGGAGCACCTCGCCCGGCGGACGCAGCGGCGCCGGCCAGATGCGAACGTTGGGGATCGTGAAGTAGCGGCCCGTGTACGTGAACTCCTCGCCGGCCCAGGCGCGCAGCACGACGTCGAGCGCCTCGTCGAAGATGGCGCGTGTCTCGTCGATCGGGACGCCGAAGACGCCGTACTGCGGGAACTGGTAGCCGCGCCCGACGCCCACGTCGACGCGGCCCCCGGTCGCATGATCGAGGAGCGCCACGCGCTCGGCGAAGCGCAGCGGATGGGTGAAGGTCAGGTTGACGACCGCCGTCCCGATGCGGACGCGGCGCGTGCGCGCGGCGAGGTGCCCGGCGAGGAGGAGCGCGTCGCCCGCGAGGCAGTACGGGGAGAAGTGCTGCTCCGGCACCCAGACCTCGTCGAAGCCGAGCGCCTCGGCGAACTCGGCACGCTCGAGCTCCCCGGCGACCACGCGCGCGGCTTCCTGCCCCGGCGGGCACTGGAAGACGTGGTAGGTCCCGAAGCGCACGGCAGCGAGCGTAGGACGGTCGCGCGTCCGAGGAAAGGGCCGCCCCGGCGTCGACCCACTCGGGCTCATGGGGCTGCCGCCGGCTCGAGAACGGCGCGCGCCATGGCGCGCTGCGAATCGCGCGCGAAGCGGCGCTGGACGAGACGCGCGAGCGGGAGGGCCGCGCGCACGAGCGGGTGCGCGGGCCGGGACTGTGCGACCACTTCGTACGCGACCGCGTCGTCGCCGTGGTCCCAGGCGACCGCGAACCGCTCCTCGCCCTGGACTGCGTGTCCGGGGAGCGTGCGGTAGACGAACCCGGCGCGCTCGATCGGCCCGCCCTCCTCGACGAGCGCGACGATGCGGCAGGGGTTCGCCGACCAGAGGGCGAAGGCGTGCGCCAGCACCACGACCGTCGTGCCGACCAGTATCGGCGCGCCCGGGGGATGGACCTCGACCCAGCCGAGGCGGAACATCTCCCAGCGGCCGAGCGCCTCGCGCGCCCGGCGGAAGGCCTCGGCGCCCCGCCCCAGCACGATGCGATTCCGGTCCACGACGCCGCCCGGCTCCGGTGGGCCGGGCGCCGGCAGCGACTCCAGCGCGGCGAGCCAGCGCCGGAGCTCGACCGCCGAGGGCCGCGCGAGGCGGAACACGACCCCGCATAGCACGGACGGCGCACGTACTCGATTCCTGCGCGCGATATCACGCCTCCAAGGGATTGAACGGACACCACGCTCGCTCACAGGATAACCCTCGCGATGCGCCCTCTCGCATTCGCGGGCGCGCTCGCGCTCGCCGCCGCCGCCGGCGCCACGCCCATCCCGAACGACCCCTTCGCCGCGCCCGTGCCCACCTTCGTCGGCCGCGCCGCCAGACCGCGCCGGGTGTCCGCACCCGCCGTCCCGCAGGACCCGTTCATGGCGCCCAACGGCCGCAGCAACGTCCACGACGACGCCTACCAGACCGACACCTACGTGGGCGGCGGGCCGCTCGGCCGGAGGCCCGAGGTCCTCTCGACGCAGCAGAACGCCGAGTGCGGGTCCCTCACCTTCGACTCCGCCGGCCGGATCGTCACCATCTGCGTCGGCATCGAGGGGCCGCGGCTCGCGATGTTCGACCCCGCGACGCTCGACCTGCTCGCCGTCTTCCCGCTCCCGCCGCGCTCGGCCGGGGGCGGCGGTGTGTTCAGCGACTTTTCGGGCGGCGGCTACTTCTACCTCGACAACCAGGACCGCGCCGTCATGCCGACCAACAGCCACCAGATATGGGTGGTGGGGGAGACGACGACTGCGGCCGGGCCCGCCTTCGAGCTGGTGCGCATCTACGACCTGTCCACCATCGTGGAGCCGAGCGAAGGCATCATCTCGTGCCTGCCCGACTGGAGCGGACTCCTCTGGTTCGTCACAGTGAACGCGCTGGTCGGCACCGTTGACCCGGCGAGCGGCGCCGTCGAGACCATGCGCCTCGCCGGCGAGGCGATCGGCAATTCGTTCGCGGTCGACGAAACGGGCGGCGTGTTCATCGTCTCCGACCACGCCATGTATCGTTTCGACGCGGGCCCGATGGGCGAGCCCGAGGTCACCTGGCGGGAGGCGTACGACCGTGGCACCCGGCTCAAGCCCGGGCAGGTGAACTTCGGCTCGGGGACGACGCCGACGCTCATGGGCACGGGCTGGGTCGCCATCACCGACAACGCCGACCCGCAGATGCACGTGCTCGTCTACCGGCGCGCGCCGAGCGTCCCTGGCCCGCGGCTCCTCTGCGCGGTGCCGGTCTTCGCGCCCGGCACGAGCGCCACCGAGAACTCCCTCATCGGCACCGGCGCCTCGCTCCTCGTCGAGAACAACTATGGCTACACCGGTCCCCTGTCGGTGATGGACGGCGCCACCACCGAGCCCGGCATCACGCGCATCGACGTGCGTCCGACCGGAAGCTGCCTCCCGCGCTGGACCAGTTCCGAGCGTGTGCCGTCGACCGTCTCCAAGATGTCCCTCGCCGACGGCCTCATGTACGCCTACACGAAGGATCCGGGGCCCGGGACCACCGACGCCTGGTACCTGACCGCGATCAGCTTCGAGACCGGCGCGACCATCTGGAAGCGGCTCGTCGGCACCGGCCTCGGCTACAACAACAACTTCGCGCCCGTGTCGCTTGGCCCCGACGGCACGGCCTACGTGGGGGTGCTGGCGGGGCTGACGCTCGTCCGCGACACGCAGTGAACCGGCCGGGGCCGGCGCCCCCCGGAGCGCCCGGGCCGCCGCGACGTCTTGCGGCGGCGCGGAGCCGGGCATAGTGTCGCCGCCCATGGAGACGACCTTCTCGCATCTGATCGACGGCGAGCTCGTCGCCGGCCGCCAGCACTTCGACGTCATGAACCCGGCGACGGGGGCGCCCTTCGCGCGCTGCCCCGACGCCACTCGCGAGGACCTGGAGCGCGCCATGGCCGCGGCCGCGCGCGCCTTCGCGGGCGACTGGTCGCGCGACGAGGCGCTCCGGCGCCGCACGCTCGTCCACATGAGCGAGGCGCTCGGCGCCGAGGCCGAGCAGCTCGGCCGCCTGGTCTGCATGGAGCAGGGGAAGCCGCTCGCGCAGGCCGTGGGTGAGGTGAAAGGGGCGGCGCAGATCCTCCGCCTCTACGCCGACGAGCCCATCCCGCGCGACGTGCTGCGCGAGGACGAGAAAGCGCGGGTCACGCTGGTCCGGAAGCCCCTCGGCCCGGTGGCCGCCATCACGCCCTGGAACTACCCGGTGGCGACGCTGGTGATGAAGCTCGGCCCGGCGCTGCTCACGGGTAACACGGTGGTCGCCAAGCCCTCGCCCTTCACGCCGCTCTCCTCGCTCGCGCTGGGCGCGGCCCTCCGCGCCGCGGTCCCGAAGGGCGTCGTCAACGTGCTCGGCGGCAGCGACGAAGTCGGCGCCTGGATGACCGCGCATCCGGCGGTCAGGAAGATCTCGTTCACGGGCAGCGTGCCGACCGGGAAGAAGATCATGCGGGCGGCGGCGGACGACCTGAAGCGCGTGACGCTCGAGCTGGGCGGCAACGACCCGGCGATCGTCCTCCCCGACGTCGATCCGGCCCGGGTGGCGCCCAAGCTCTTCTGGGGCGCCTTCACCAACTCGGGCCAGGTGTGCGTCGCGATCAAGCGCCTCTACGTGCACGAGGACGTCTACCGGCCGCTGCTGGGCGCGCTCGCCGAGCTGGCGACGCAGGTGAAGATGGGCGACGGGCTCGAGCCCGACACGCAGCTCGGCCCGATCAACAACCGGCCGCAGTTCAACCGCGTGCAGGAGCTGGTCGAGGACGCCCGCCGGGCCGGCGGCACGGTGGTGGTAGGCGGCGCGCCGCTCCCCAGGCCCGGCTACTTCTACCCGCCGACCATCGTGACCGACGTCGGCGAGGGCGTGCGCCTGGTCGACGAGGAGCAGTTCGGCACGGCGCTCCCCGTCATCCCCTGGCGCGACCTCGACGACGCGCTCGCACAGGCGAACCACACGCACTACGGGCTCGGCGGCTCGGTGTGGAGCGCCGACGTCGCGCGCGGCGAGGAGATCGCCGCGCGCCTCGAATGCGGCACCGCCTGGGTCAACCAGCACATGAGCATGAGCGCGAGGGTCCCCTTCGGCGGCGTCAAGTGGAGCGGGCTCGGCCGCGAGAACGGCCGGTGGGGGATCGAGGAGTTCTGCGAGCTGCAGGTCGTGAACGCGGCGAAGGCCTGAGAATCTGTGCCGGCGTTCGCCCCGTAGGTGCCGGCCCCGTTCAGACGCCGCGCAGGCGCGGCAGCACCTTCGCCGCGAAGCGCTCGAGCCCTTCCCAGGCGAGCGCGGGCGGGAGCCCGCCCATGAGCGGGTGGAGGAGCACCTGCCCTGTCTCCCGCGCGAGCGCCACGCACTCCTCGGGCGTCACCACGCGGTAGACGCCGCTTCGCCGGAGCTCGTCGGCGCTCTTCGCCTCCACGTGCACCGACGAGCGCTGGCCGGGCGTCTGCCACGACGCGTAGGTCTGCGCGTCGTAGAGCGCGTGCGGCGCGATGCGCCCCCAGTCGCGCTCGGGGTCGTCGCTCACGTGGACGAAGCCCGGCCCGCTCGGGAGGTGGACGAAGCCGCCGTCGAAGCGGAGGCGCCGGCACTCCGCCTGGTAGACCTCGGCCAGGTGCGGGTCGCCGATCGCGGGGAAGAAGCCGCAGCCGAGGCGCGCCGCGCGCCGCGCCGCCTTCTCCGTCGAGCCGCCGATCAGGATCATCGGGGGCGAGGCCGGCTTCGGCGTCACGCGGATCGTCCGCCCGCGCCACGTGAAGGGCTCGCCCGTCCAGGCCTGCCGCAGCACTGCCACGTATTCCTCGAGGAGCCGTCCGCGCTCGGCGCGATCGACGCCCGCCATGGCGAACTCCTCGTGCCGGTAGCCGAGCCCGGCGATCAGGCCGACGCGGCTCCCGCTGCCCAGGTCGAGGACGGCGAGCTGCTCGGCCAGGCGCACCGGGTCGTGGAGCGGGACGAGCACGGCGGCGATGTTGATCCGGATGCTCTTCGTCCGGCCGGCGATCGCGGCGGCGAGCGTGATCGGGGCGGGAAGATAGCCGTCCTCGACGCCGTGATGCTCGGAGAGGACGACGAAGTCCAGGCCGTGCCGGTCGGCCCATGCGCACTGGTCGAGGCAGGCGGCGTAGAGCTCGGCGTGGGTCACGGAGCCGAAGGAAGGCGCGCGGAGGTCGTAGCGCAGGCCGATCATGGTCATCGCGGTCTCCCGCGCCCGGCTTGTATTGGCGTCGCGGTGCGCTAGTCAACGTTCCGACGGGAGGAGCTCATGGACCTCGCGGCGCGCATCGGGAGGCTGGAGGACGTCGAGGCGATAAAGCGCCTCAAGTACCGCTACTGGCGGTGCCTCGATCTGAAGCTCTGGGACGAGCTCGGCGGCTGCTTCACCGACGATGCGACCGCCGACTACGGCGAGGGGCGGTACCGCTTCGCGGGCGCGGAGGCCATCCTGCGCTTCCTCCGCGAGGCGCTCGGGCGGGAGTCGGGGTCGGTGACCGTCCACCACGGGCATCATCCCGAGATCGAGCTCACGAGCGAGACGACGGCACGCGGCACGTGGGCGCTCTACAACTACCTCTTCAACGTCGCACAGAAGCGCTCGGTGCGCATCGGGGCCTATTACGACGACCGCTACGTCAAGCCGGCGGGCGCCTGGAAGATCGCCCACACGGGGTACACCTACGTCTTCCGCGAGGAGTGGAGCCGGGAAGACACGCCGAGCCTCCGGCTCCTCGCACCGTGAGTCAGCGATGCCCGCCGCGCGCGGTGAGCCACCGCCCATCGAGGGCGTCTGCGATCGCAGGTTCGCCGCCGTCCGGGACGCCTTCGCGTCCAACTTCGTCGAGCGGGGCGAGGTAGGGGCGGCCGTCGCGGTCTCGGTCGGCGGCCGGGTCGTGGTCGACCTGTGGGGTGGCTGGGCGGACGCCCGGCGCCGCCGCCCGTGGCGGCAGGAGACGCTCGTCGACTTCTTCTCGGTCGGCAAGGCGTTCAGCGCCGTCTGCGCGCACCGGCTGGTCGAGCGCGGCCTCGTCGACCTCGACGCACCGATCGCTCGGTACTGGCCCGAGTTCGGCGCCACCGGCAAGGAGGACATCACGCTCCGCCAGGTCCTCTCTCACCGGGCCGGCCTTCCGGCGCTGCGCGCGCCGCTCCCCGACGGCGCCATGCTCGACTGGGCCACGATGACCCGGGCGCTCGAGCGGCAGGCGCCGTGGTGGCAGCCGGGCACCGCGCACGGCTATCACGTGAACACCTTCGGCTACCTCGTGGGCGAGGTCGTGCGGCGCACGACGGGCACGACGCTCGGATCGTTCCTGCGGACGGAGGTCACCGGCCCGCTCGGCGCCGACGTGCACATCGGCCTGCCGGCGTCCGAGCACGGCCGGGCCGCCGAGTTCCTCTGGCCCGCGGGCCCGCCGGCACCGGATCGCGCTGCGCTCACGGACGACGAGCTGATGAAGTGGAACGTCTACTGGAACCCTCCGGGCCTCTCCGGCGCGGGCTGGGTGAACACGGCCGCATGGCGGGCGGCGGAGATCCCGTCGACCAACGGGCACGGCACCGCCCGCGGCGTCGGTCGCGTGTACGCCGCGCTGGCGCGCGGCGGAGCGAT
>VBKJ01000162.1 GCA_005879795.1 Deltaproteobacteria bacterium | reverse complement strand
CACTGCGCGAGTCGACTCGGGCGCGACCGCCGCTGGTAGGTATGGTCGACCGGCTCCCGCATCACGCGCGCCACCGTCCGCCGCTCACACCCGACCTGCGCCGCGACCGCCACGTCGGTCAGCCCCCGCTTCTTCAAGTAGTGGACTGCACTTCGGGCCATGGCTCTCAGCATCCTCCCCTCCCACCCGCCTCCCAGCGGGGGGAGCAGTCTGCCGGAACCCCTGGCACATTTTCAGTGAGAATGGATGGCGCATCCTCACTGAGAATTTACAGGCCCGAGCACCCTCGGCACCGCCACCCTGAACGGCTCGGGCCAGGCGATGTTCACGACGAGCACGCTCGCGGCCGGCTCGCACTCGATCACCGCGTCTTACGGCGGCGATGCAAACTTCAAGGGAACCACATCGCCCAAGTTCACCCAGACGGTGAACCCGTGTTCGCCCCTTGCTCGTCGGGCGGTTCGGCCGGGGTCCTCCTACCGCCCGCCTTCGAGCGCGCCGAGGAACTCCTCCGCCCACGTGACGGCCGTCGAGCGCGAGACCGCAGCGTAGAGGTGCCGGTGCCGCTCCCGACGTTCCTCAGCAGGCATCCGGAGGGCCCGCTCCAGGTCGCGAGCCATCCCGTCGGGGTGGTAAGGGTTCGTGAGCACCGCCGCCCTCAGCTCGGCGGCCGCGCCCGCGAAGCGCGAGAGCAGCAGGACTCCCGGCGCGGCCGGATCCTGCGCGGCGACGTACTCCTTGGCGACCAGGTTCATGCCGTCGCGGAGCGGCGTGACGTAGCCGACGTCCGCCGCCCGGTAGAGCTGCGCGAGCTGATGGCGGCCGTAGGCGCGGTAGAGATAGCGGATCGGCGTCCAGTGTGCCTCCCCGAACTCGCCGTTGACTCGACCGACGGCGTTCTCGATCAGCGCCCGCTGCTCGGCATACTCGGGCACGTCGGTGCGGGACGGAACCGATATCTGGACCAGACTGACCTTGCCGCGCCACTCGGGGAACAGCTCGAACAGGCGTCCGAAAGCGTACAGGCGCTCCGGGATGCCTTTCGTGTAGTCCAGCCGGTCGACGCCCAGCACCAGCCGGCTCGGGGCGATCGACTGCAGCAAGGCAGCGGCCTCCTCCGCCGCCCCCTGCGCGGGGGGTTCCTGGAACCCATCGGGCATGATGCCGATGGGAAACGCTCGCGCGCGAACCCGACGCCCCTCGTAGTTGATGCCCTCGTCGTCGATGCATCCAGGCAACAGGGCCCGGACGCACTCGTGGAAGTTGTCGACGTACGCCTGGGTGTTGAAGCCGAGCAGGTCGAACTGCAGCATCTCCTCCAGGATCGTCCCGGCCCACGGCAGCATCGAGAACACGTCGATGCCCGGAAAGGGCACGTGCAGGAAGATGCTGATCGGCCCGCGATGGCCGCAACGACGAAGCTCCCCCGCCACCAGCAGCAGATGATAGTCGTGCACCCACACCGGCACATGGGGCTCCACGAGGGATCGCGCCGCGGTGGCGAACACCCGGTTCACCTTCACGTAGCAGCGCCACTCCTCGTCAACGAAGCGGACCCGCCCCGGAAACGTGTGGACCAGGGGCCAGAGACTCCGGTTGCAGAAGCCGTTGTAGTAGAGCTCGTAGCAATCCTCGGGTAAATCCATCCAGGCGAGCGGCGGTGTCGATCCGTCGTCGATCTGGACCGGCCCGGGCTCAGCGGTCCCTACCGTGCGACCGCTCCAGCCGAGCCAGAGGCCGTGCCGCGAGCCGAGGACGGGCTCGAGCGCCGACACGAGCCCGCCGACGTTGCGACGGCGGTCCCCATCGGGCGCGGTGGGCGAGCGCAGATCGGGTAGCCGGTTCGAGATCGCGAGCATCCGGTAGACAGGAAGGACGGACCGAGGCGCGCAGCTGATTGCCTGTGGGAGAGCCTCGGGACGCGACGGCAAGCCCCCCGGGCCGCGCCACCACGATCCGACACTGGAGCGCGTCCGCCCGATCAGGGCCGCGAGGCGCTCCCCCCCGCCGCGAGGTCCCTCTGCCACCCAATCGCCACGCCAAGCTTTACTTCCCACGCCGGGCCGCGCAGATCAAGTGATCCTCACAAGATTCCTCCTGGCGCGCCAGAGCGCAAACGGGCCGGGCCATCACGTTCGCCGGGTGTCCGCGCAGGCGGGCGGCACGGTGACTCTTTCCGATCTACCCGCGGAGCACCCGATCTCAAGACGGCGGCCGAGCACGTCTAGCTGCGCGTGCTCGTGATCGAAGCCGGTCCGTTGCGTCGCCGTCCATCGACGCTTGCGGCGCATAGTCACTTCAGCACATAGTCACTTCGAAACGAAGGGTGACGGAACACGTCATTACGCAGACGGCCGCATGCGGATCTCTCCATTCGGGTCCCTCGCCCCTAAGACCGTCAACGTCGTCGTGGGCGAGGTGTGAGGTCGCGGATGTCGGAGCTGCGCGTGCCCGCGGTCGACGTCACCGGTGGCGAAGTGCGCTGCCCGCAGTGCGAGCGGGGATTCCTCGCCGCGAACCCCGCAGGCGGTCGGGAGATGCGGTGCGACACGTGTTCGTCCTCGTACCCCGTGTCAGACGGAATCGTCGACCTTCTGCCGGGCACATCGATGCGGCGCAGCCTGGCGCAGATGTCGATGGAAGCGGAGCCGATCGTCCGCATCTACGAGAGCCGATTATGGCGGCGCGGCCCGCACGTCGCCTTCGTGCTCGGGATCTCGTTCCAGCATGAACAGGAACTGATCGTCCGCGCAGCGGAGCTCAAGGGCGCGGAGACGATCCTCGACCTCGCCTGCGGTCCGGGCATCTACGCCCGCCCCTTCGCCCGCGAGGTCCGTGCGGGCCGTGTCGTGGGCCTGGACCTGTCCCTTCCCATGCTTCGTTACGCCAGCCGCCGCGCCCGCGAAGAGGGGCTGCGGAACCTCTTGCTGGTGCACGCAACGGCGCTGAGCCTTCCCTTCGCGCCAGAGCATTTCGACCTCGTGAACTGCTGCGGTGCACTGCACCTCTTTCCGGACGTGCCGCGTGCGCTCAGCGAAGTGCATCGGGTCCTCAAGCCGGGAGGGCGCTTCACCCTGGCCGCGTTCCGCCGATCCGATGGGAGAGTTGCCACACTTCGCGCCAGCGTGCGCCGCCGGCTCTACGGGATCGACGCGTTTTCTCCCCGTGAGCTGAAATCGCGTCTGCGCGCGGCGGGCCTCGGCGAGGTGCAATGTCACCACGACAGGGCCGCGTGGCTGATCATGAGTGCACGGAAAGTTTCATAGTCGAGGCGCGACGGTGGCCGCTGCTTCCGCCGACGTGACCACCGGGATGACCTCGAACTCGATCAGGTCGTCCCAGCGGGCGGTCCACTGCGCAGGAAACCGAGTAAATCCAACGGTCCGGCTACTAGGGAAGCGCAAGGTGCCTGGTGGTGCCCCTGGTCTTCAAAACCAGTGTCGGCCTCTAGCAGGCCGAGGATGGTTCGATTCCATCGCGCTTCCGCCACTCCTCCCGTGGCGGTGGCCAGCCTACCGCGGCGAATGGTAAAGCGCCCGCGTGTTCCCGGTCTCGCCCGAGAAGCAGCACGCCCTCGCCGCGCGCATGCGGGCGCTCGGGGTGCGCGAGGAGGACCTGGACGAGCACTTCGTCCGCTCGGGCGGGAAGGGCGGGCAGAACGTCAACAAGGTGTCGACCTGCGTCGTGCTCCGCCACCGCCCGAGCGGGGTGACCGTCAAGTGCCAGCGCGAGCGCTCCCAGGCATTGAACCGCTTCCTCGCCCGCCGCGAGTTGCTCGAGAAGCTCGAGGCCCGCGCGCGCGGCGTGGCGGAGGCGCGGGCGGCCGAGCGGGCGCGCATCCGCCGCCAGAAGCGGCGCCGCTCGCGGCGCGCGAAGGAGAAGATGCTCGCCGCCAAGCGCGCCCAGAGCGAGAAGAAGGCGGCGCGCCGGGCGCCGCCGATGGACGAGTAGGCGGGGGCGCGGCGCTACGGCCTCCGACGCCTGGCTACGAGGGGAGGAGGCGGCGGAGGAGCGCGGCGAGCTCGGCGACGGGCAATTGGCCCGACGGTGCGGTCGGGCGGCCGGCGTGGCCGTAGGCGAGGAGGGAGCCGGCGGCGGGCAGGACGACGCGCGAGAGCGGGCCCGCGGGGCCCGTGGCGAGCGTCACGATGCCGCGGGTGCGGGCGGCAAGCGTGACCTCGAGCAGCACGCGCAGGTCGCCGAGGTCGGCCGCGTGGGCGACGAGCTTCGTCAGGTCCGCGCCCAGCGCCTCGGCGCGATCGAGGAGCTGGAGGAGCGCCGCGACCGGCGGCGTCGCATGCAGCGCGTGCGCCGACAGCATGACGGTCTTGCCGGCGGCCCGGGCCCGAGGCACGAGCTCCGCGGCGAGCGCCGTCGAGGCGACCTCGACGTCGATCGCGTCGGCGTGCGGCAGCCCGGCCGTGTAGAGCGCGCGCCGGCGGGCCTCGTCCATCGGCCGGCCGCCCTCGGCGGCGGCGCGCGCGGTCAGGATCACGGGGCGACCGCCGGCCCTCAGGCGTCCGAGCAGCGCCGGCAGCGTCTCCGGGCGCGGGTCGTCGCACAGGTCGGCGCGCAGCTCCACCAGATCGGCGCCGTCGGCGCCGACGAGCGCCTCCAGATCTGCCTCGCCCCCCGCGGCGACGATGCGCGGCGCACGATCGGAGAGCGGGACGGAGCCGATGGCGAGTCGGCGCGCCATCGCTCGCGCCTATCTCCGGCGGCGCGGGCGGTCAAGCGGAGGCTGGACGAAGCGTCGCCCAACCCCTAAGGTGGCGCGGCCGTGGTCGGCATCACGCGCATCGCCACGTACTTCCCGCGCCGCCGGCTCGAGCGGGCGCTGATCGCCAAGGCGTGGGGCACGCGCGTGCCCGCCGGCACGCGCACCGTCGCGGGCCTCGACGAGGATGCGCTCACCATGGCGACCGACGCGGTGCTCGCCTGTGTCGCCGACGCGGACCCCGCCGCCTTCGACGCCCTCTACTTCGCGAGCACCAGCTCGCCCTATCTCGAGAAGCAGGTGGCGAGCGTGATCGCGACCGCGGCCGACCTGCGCCGCGACGTCGTGGTCGCGGACTTCGCGGGCTCGGTGCGCGCCGGCGTGGCGGCGCTCCGCGCGGCGCTCGACGGGGTGCGGGCGGGGAGCCTCCGCACCGCGCTCGTGGCCGCGGCGGACGCGCGCCTGACCGAGCCCGAGTCCGAGCTGGAGCCGCTCCTCGGCGACGGGGCGGCCGCGCTCGCGGTGGGCGGCGAGGGCGTGGTCGCCGAGCTGGTCGCGGCCGCGTCGGTGGCCGAGGAGTTCACCTATGTGTGGAGGACCGACGAGCAGCGCACGCTGCGCGTGAGCGAGACCCGCTTCGGCACGACCTACGGCTACGTGCGCGACGTGGCGGAGGCGATCGGCGCGGCGCTTCGCAAGGCCGAGCTGCCGCCTGCGCGCATCGCCAGGCTCGCCCTGGGCGCGCCCGAGCCGCGCGCGGCCGCGGAGGCCGTCCGGCGCGCGGGCTTCGATCCGGCGCGGCAGCTGGACCCGTCGTTGCTCACCGAGGCGGGCCTCCTGGGCACGCCCGAGCCGCTGGTGCTCCTCGCGCGCGCGCTCGAGACGGCCGCGCCGGGCGACTTCCTGGTCGTCGCCGCCTACGGCGAGGGCGCCGACGCGCTCGTCGTGCGCGCGACCGACCGCCTCCCCGCCGCCCGCCCGCGCCCGCTCGCCGACCGCCTCGCGCGCGGTCTGGCGCTGCCCTCCTACGAGCGCTACCTGCGCGCGCGCGGCGTGCTGCCCCACGAGCCGATGGGCGAGCCCGTCACGGCGATGATCGAGTGGAAGGAGCTCCGGCAGGACGTGCGCCTCTACGGCAGCCGCTGCGACGCGTGCGGCCTCGTCCAGTACCCGCAGGCGCGCATCTGCATCGGCTGCCAGGCGCGCGACCGCATGCAGGAGCACAAGCTCGGCAAGCGGGGCACCGTCTTCACCTTCACCCTCGACAACCTGGCGCCGGTGCCGGAGCACCCCATGCCGATGGCCGTGATCGACCTGGAGGGCGGCGGCCGTCTCTACCTCCAGGTGACCGACGCGGCCGAGGGCGAGGTGCGGGTGGGCGCACCGGTCGAGCTCACCTTCCGGCGCTTGCACGAGGCGGGCGGGAACCGCAACTATTTCTGGAAGGCGCGCCCTCGGCTGACGGGATGAAGGACAAGGTCGCGGTCATCGGCGTCGGCTGCACGAAGTTCGGCGATCGCCACGAGCGGAGCTTCGAGGAGCTCATCTGCGACGCCGCCTTCGAGGCCTACGCCGACGCCGGCATCGAGCCGGCCGAAATCGAGGCCGCCTACCTGGGCACGTACCTCCCCGGCCCCGGCGGCGGCAAGGCGGCGGTCTCGCTCGCCGACGCGCTCCGCCTCTACGACCGGCCCATCACGCGGGTCGAGAACTACTGCGCCACGGGGACGGACGCCTTCCGCAACGGCTGCCTCGCGATCGCCGCGGGCGCGCACGACGTCGTCCTCGTGCTCGGCGCCGAGAAGCTCAAGGACCGCGGCGGGCGGGGCATCCCCCGTCTCGGGCATCCGCTGCTCGCGCGCGGCAACACCGCGCCCGGCCTCTTCGCGCTCGCCGCCAACCGCTACATGCACACCTTCGGTCTCGGGCGCGAGACGCTCGCCAGGGTCGCCGTCAAGAACCATCGGAACGGGGCGCGCAACGAGCGAGCGCACCTGCGCATGGAGGTGACCGAGGAGCAGGTGCTGAAGGCGCCCATCATCGCGTGGCCGTTCGGCCTCCTCGACTGCTGCCCCACGACGGACGGAGCGGCCGCAGCGATCATCTGCCGCGCCGACCTGGCCCGGCGCTTCTTGAAGCCGCCGGTGCTGGTCAAGGGCGCGGGCCTCGCCGTCACCACCGGCCGTCCCTACTTCGATCCCACCTTCGACTACCTGGGCTTCCGCTCGACGCAGGCCGCCGCGCGGCAGGCGTACGCGATGGCCGGCGTCACGCCCGCGGACATCGACTTCGCCGAGGTGCACGACTGCTTCACCTGGACCGAGATATCGAACCTCGAGGACCTGGGCTTCTGCAAGAAGGGCGAGGGCGGGCAGCTCGTCGAGGAGGGCCGCACGGCGCTCGAGGGCGACCTCCCGGTGAACCCGAGCGGCGGGCTCAAGTCCTTCGGGCATCCGATCGGGGCGAGCGGCGTGCGCATGATCTACGAGTGCGTGACGCAGCTCCGCGGCGAGGCCGGCAGCCGCCAGGTGAAGGACCCGGAGCTCGGCCTCGCGCACAACGTGGGCGGTCCCGGCGCCGTCGCCTGCGTCGTGGTGCTGGGACGGAGCTGAGCGTGGGAGGCCGGCCGCGAGAGCGGTCAAGCAGGCCGACGGGGTCTGGGGGTATCGGAGCAGCGCAGCACGCGAGCAGCGGACGGGCCCCCGGATGAGTTTATTCTGGCGATGGGCGGCGCTCGGGGCATACGTCGCCGCCATCTACTCGAGCCTTCCCTTCGCGCCGCGCTGGGGGCTGCGCTTCCTGCGCACCGCGCCGGGGAGCTGGTTCCTCGGCCCGGGGCTGGCATTCGTCATCGTGGCGGGCGCGGCCGCGCTCCTGCTCGCACTCCGGCGCCGCCGCGCGCCGGCCCGGGCGTACGCCGCGCTCGCGGTCGCCGCCACCGGCTACGCCCTCGCCTTCACCTGGCTCAGCGCCCAGCGGCTCGAGCGCACGCACCTCCCCGAGTACGGCATGGCCGCCTGGCTCGCGTGGCGCGCGGTCGCCCCGCTCGTGCCCGGTCCGCTCGCGGGCTACGCGGCGGGCGCCGCGCTCGCGGCGGCCATCGGGTACGGCGACGAGCTGCTCCAGGGCATCGTGCCGGGGCGCTACTACGACATCCGGGACGTCGCAATGAACGCCCTCGGGGCGGTGCTGGCGGTCATCGTGATCGCCGCCGCGGGCACGGGCGAGCGGCGCCACAAAGCCGTCGAGCGGGAGCCGAGCGCCAAATTCGCGACGCGAGGTCCCGTCGCGTAGGCCGGCGCTCCAGCCCGCACGAAAGACGGCAGGCGGCACGCATTCTGCATAGCCGGTGAGTCGTCGATACAGCGTGCACCCGTCATCTGTCATGCGCATTGGCGGGTCGGGAGGTTCACCGGTGACCCGGTCGGCCACGGCAGAGCGGGAACAGAGGAACAGGGCGTTCGCCCTGCTGCGCTACACGCTCATCGCGGCGACCGCCTACCTGATCCTCGTCGAGGACGAGTTCGCGACCCCTCCGCTCGGCGTCGTCCTGGCGATCACGGGCGCGCTGCTCTCGAACGTCCTGGCCACGTGGTTGCCCGCCCGCATGTACAACTCGAGCGGCTTCGGCCTGGCCGTCATCGTCGCCGATACCGCCTGGATCACGGCCGCGCTGCTCGCGAGCGGGCGCTTCAGCGTGGAGTTCTTCTCCCTCTACTTCTTCGTGCTCCTGCTCGCCGCCATCGGCGAGAACCTGGCGCTGATCGCCGTCGGCGCCGTGGTGGTGTGCGGCGCCTACCTCTACGTGCTGACGGTCACCGGGACCGGGTGGTCGCTCTGGCGCTCGCCCACGGTCATCCGCATCCCCTTCCTGTTCGCCGCCGCCGCGTTCTACGGCTACCTGGTCGACCGCACCCGGCACGAGCAGCGGGCCGCGGCGGCGGCGGAGAACGCCGCCAGCGCGAAGAGCATCTTCCTCGCCAACGTGAGCCACGAGCTCCGCACCCCGATCAACGGCATCGTCGGCTGGGCCGGGCTGCTGCTCGACACGGCGCTCACGCCCGAGCAGCGGGACTACGCCGAGGGAGTGCGCCGCTCGGGCGAGGCGCTGGTCTCGACCATCGGCGACTTCCTCGACTTGACGAAGATCGAGGCCCGGCGGCTCGAGCTGGAGACGACCACCTTCGCACCGCGTGCGGTGGTGGAAGACGCGGTGGAGCTGCTCGCCGGGCCGGCGCAGCAGAAAGGCGTGGAGCTCGCATGCCGGGTGGACCCGGCGGTGCCGCGCGCGCTGCGCGGCGATCCCGGCCGCCTCCGCCGGGTGCTTCTCAACCTGCTCGGCAACGCGCTCAAGTTCACGGCGCAGGGGCAGGTCGCCGTCCGGGTCGCCGTCGCGGCCCAGGCCGCGAAGACGGTCACCCTGCGCTTCGAGGTCGCCGACACGGGCATCGGGATCGGCCCGGAGCAGCAGGCGCGCATCTTCGAGCCGTTCGCCCAGGCTGACCGCTCGACGGCGCGCGAGTACGGCGGCACCGGGCTCGGGCTCGCGATCGCCAAGCAGCTGGTCGGCCTGATGGGGGGCGAGATCGGCGTCGAGAGCGAGCCGGGCCGGGGCAGCATGTTCTGGTTCACCGTGCGCTTGCAGCGGGAGCCTGCTCCTCCGGAGGAGCCGGCTCCCCGTCCCGAGCTGAGCGGCCTCCGCGTGCTGGTGATCGACGACAACGACACCAGCCGCGCATCCCTGGAGGAGCAGCTTCGCGCCTGGGGCATGCGCAGCGACGTCGTGTCGGACGGCCACGGCGCGCTGCCCCGCCTGCGTGCCGCCCTCGAGGAAGGGGACCCCTACGCCCTCGTCCTGCTCGATGCCCACATGCCGGACCTGAGCGGCCGCCAGCTGGCCCAGCTCATCCATGCGGCGCCGGCGCTCTCGCGGACGCCGCTCGTCCTGCTCGCGCCGGTCGGCGAGCGGGAGCCGAACCCGCCCGGCGTGGTCGCGACGCTCACCAAGCCCGTGAGGGAGATGCGGCTGGCGGAATGCGTCGCGGGCGTGGCGGGGCGTCGCATCTCCCGCGTCACGCCGCTGGTCAGCGACGGATCGTCAGCACGAAGATTACCGCGAGCAGCAGAATCATCACCGCGATGAAGAAGCCCGAGTACGTGCGGAAGCCGGAGACGTTCGAGTCGACGCCGCCGATGTCGTCCTTGAGCGCGTCGATCTGCTGCTTCACCCCGCTGATCTCCACGTAGAGGCCCTTCACCTCGTCGCGCAGCGCCTTCACCTCCCCCTCGGCGGCGGCGTCCTGATCCTTCTGGCTGGCCATGTCGGTGCGCAGCTCCTCGAGCGCGTCCTTCAGCTGCTGCATCTGCTCGCCGAGCCCACGCTGCGCGTCGGCGAGCTGCCGGAGGAGGGCGCGATCCTGCTCGGCGCGCGCGCTGGGCGGCGCCGGACGCGCCGCGGCGGCGGGGCGGCGGGGGCGCGCCGGCGCCTCCTCGCCTGCCTGCTCCTGTGCGGCGGCCCTGGCGGTCGCCAGCGCGAGCAGACAGACGGCGAGCAGGGGCGTCCTCATGGCGGCAGCCCTCATAGACGCGGGGTGGTGGGCGGTCAAGGTTTCACGGCCGCGGTTTCACGGCCGCAGCCGCTCGAGCAGGCGCGGGAAGGGAATCGTCTCACGCACGTGGTGCAGGCCGCACAGCCACGCCACGCAGCGCTCGATGCCCATCCCGAAGCCGGCGTGCGGCACGGAGCCGTAGCGGCGCAGGTCGAGGTACCAGCCGAAGGCGTCGAGCGGGAGCCCGTGCCGCCGGATCTTCGCCTCCAGCACGGCGGCGTCGTCCTCGCGCTGGCCGCCGCCGATGATCTCGCCGTAGCCCTCGGGCGCGAGCACGTCGACGCAGAGGGCGAGGCGCGGATCGGCCGGGTCGGCCTTCATGTAGAAGGCCTTCGCCTCGGCGGGGTACCGGTGCACCATCACCGGGCGATCGAACTCCTCGGAGAGCGCCGTCTCCTCGTCGCCGCCGAGATCGGCGCCCCACTCGAGCGGGAAGCCCTTCCGGCCGAGGATGTCGAGGGCCTCCGCGTACGCGATGCGCGGGAAGGGCTTCGCGACGCGCTCGAGGGGTGCGAGGTCGCGGCCCAGGGCGCGCAGCTCGGCCGCGCGGCGGGCGCGCACGGCGCCGACCACGTGGACGAGGAAGTCCTCGGCCAGGTCCATGTCCTCGTCGAGGTCCGCGAAGGCCATCTCGGGCTCGACCATCCAGAACTCGGTCAGGTGCCGGCGCGTCTTCGACTTCTCGGCGCGGAAGGTCGGGCCGAAGCAGTACACCTTGCCGAAGGCCATCGCGCCGGCCTCGGCGTAGAGCTGACCCGACTGCGTCAAGTACGCGGTCTCGTCGAAGTACTGGACGGGGAAGAGCGTGGTCGTGCCCTCGCACGCCGCCGGGGTGAGAATGGGCGCGTCGAAGGCGAGGAACCCGTGGCCGTCGAGATACTCCCGGCAGGCGCGGATCACTTCGCTGCGCACGCGCAGCAGCGCGTGCTGCCGTGACGACCGGAGCCAGAGGTGACGGTGGTCGAGCAGGAAGGCCGGCCCGTGCTCCTTCGGGCCGATCGGGTAGTCGGCGCTCTGGTGGACGACCCGCAGGTCGGTCACGCCGAGCTCGTAGCCGATCGGCGAGCGCGCGTCGGCGCGCACCGTCCCGGTCACGACCAGCGACGACTCCTGCGGCAGGTGATCGGCGAGCGCGAACACGTCCGCCGGCACCTCGGCCCTGGCCATCACGCACTGGATGGTGCCGGTGCCGTCGCGCACCTGGAGGAAGTGGAGCTTCCCGCTCGAGCGCCGTCCCGCCAGCCAGCCGCGCAGCGTGACCGTCTGGCCCACGTGCGCGCCGATCCCATCGACCGTCGCGGCCTCCGGCATGCCGCGCCAGGCATAGCAAAAGACCGGCGGCAAAGCTTGTGGCACGCGGGAGGGGCCGGCTAGAGTCCGCCGCCGGAGGAACCGCCATGCTCGGCTTTCGTCTGAACGAGGAGCAGGAGAGCTTTCGCGCCGCCGTGCGGAGCTTCGCCGAGAAGTCCCTCGCCCCGCGCGTCGAGGAGCTGGAGCGCACCGAGACCTTCCCGCTGGACCTCTTCCGCGAGCTCGGCCGGCTCGGCTACCTGGGGGTGGGCTATCCCGAGGAGTACGGCGGGAGCGGCGGCGACATGGTGATGCGCTGTCTCCTCATCGAGGAGATCGCGCGCGTCAACTGCGGCTTCGCGGCGGCGCTCCTCGCGCACGTGGGGCTCGGCTGCATCCCGATCTTCCGCTTCGGCACCGAGGAGCAGAAGCGGCAGTACCTCGTGCCGGCGATCCGCGGCGAGAAGCTCGGCTCGTTCGGCCTCTCCGAGCCGAACTCGGGCTCCGACGCGGCCTCGATCCGCACCCGCGCCGAGCGGCGCGGCGACGTCTACGTCGTGAACGGCACGAAGATGTTCATCACCAACGGCAACATCGCCGACTACTGCCTGGTCGCCGCCTACACGGAGCCGGCGAAGCGCGGCAGCGGCATCTCGATGTTCATCGTCGACACGAGCACGCCCGGCTTCTCCGTGTCGCGCAAGCTCAAGAAGACGGGCCATCATACCTCGGAGACCGCGGCGCTCTCCTTCGACGACATGCAGGTGCCCGCCGCGGCGCTGCTCGGCGGCGTCGAGGGCGGCTTCAAGCAGGTGACGGGCACGCTCGAGGGCGGGCGCATCACGCACGCCGCGCGCTCGGTCGGCGTCTCCCAGGCGGCGCTCGAGGCGGCGCTCAAGTACGCCAGGGAGCGCGAGCAGTTCGGCCAGCCGATCGCCAGGTTCCAGGCGATCAAGTTCAAGCTCGCGCGCATGGCGATGGAGGTCGAGACGGCGCGCACCATGACGTGGCGTGCGGCCTGGCTCTTCGACCAGGGCTACTCCATGCGCGAGGCCGCAATGGCCAAGCTCTTCGCCTCCGAGGTCGCCCAGCGCGTCACCTGGGAGGCGGTGCAGATCCACGGCGGCTATGGCTACATCACCGAGTTCCCCGTCGAACGCTTCTGGCGCGACGCGCGCCTGATGACGATCACCGAGGGGACGACGGAGATCCAGCTGACGATCATCGCGCGCGAGCTGGGGCTGTAGGGGAGGTCGGCCCACTGAGCCTCACCACCCGCCTCGTCGTCGGCGTCGACGCGCCGGCCCGCGTCGCAGCGGCCGCCGCCTGGCTCGAGGCCCGCCCGCCCGACGCGGAGGTGCTCGTCCTCGGCCCGAGCTGGGAGGCGTGCGACGACCTCGTGCGCGCCGCCACCGCGGCGACGGGGGCCCGCTTCGGCAGCGTTCGCCTGACGCTCGATCGGCTCGCGGTGCGCCTGGCGACGCCGGCGCTCGCGCGCGATCAGCGCACGCCGGCGACCGCCCTCTCGCTCTCCGCGGTCGCGGCGCGCGCGGTGCACCTCGTCCTCGGGGAGCGCGGGCTCGGCTACTTCACGCCCGTCGCCGACCGGCCCGGCTTCCCCCTCGCCGTCGCCCGCACGCTGGCCGAGCTGCGCATGAACCGCGTCGCGCCCGAGGCGCTCGCCGCCCTCGGCGCTGTCGGCCGTGATCTCGGCGAGCTCGCCGGGCGCGTGGCGCGGGAGCTCGAGGAAGCCCGACTTGCCGACCGGGCGATCGTCTTCGAGGCGGCCGTGGCGGCGGTGGGCGCCGACCCGCCTCCCCACCCCGTGGGCCTGCCGCTCCTGCTCCTCGACCTCCCGGTCACGAGCGCGTGCGAGGCGCAGCTCATCGCCATGCTCGCATCGTCCGCGCCCGACGTGCTGGCCACCGCGCCCGCCGGCGACGGCCGATCGCTCGAGCGGCTCGAGGCGGCGCTCGGCTGCATCGCCTCCACGCTCGATGCTCCGCGCCGGCGGAGCTCGCTCGACGCGCTCAAGGCGCACCTCTTCGAGCTCGGCGAGCCGCCGCCGGCCGCGGTCGACGGGAGCGTCGCCCTCTCCTCCTGGCCGGGCGAGGCACGCGAGTGCGTCGAGATCGCGCGCGGCGTCCAGGGCGAGGCGGCGCGCGGCGTGCCCTTCGACCGGATGGCCGTCCTCCTTCGCTCGCCCGCCGAGTACCGATCCCACCTGGAAGAGGCGTTCCGCCGCGCCGCGATCCCGGTCTTCTTCGCGCGCGGCACCACCCGGCCCGATCCCGCGGGCCGGGCGCTCCTGGCGCTGCTCGCGTGCAAGACCGAGCGCCTCTCCGCCCGCCGCTTCGCCGAGTACGTGTCGCTGGCGCAGGTTCCGGACCCGGGAGCGGCCGAGGACGCCGACGCGCGATGGACGCCGCCCGAGGACGATCTCCTCCCGCTGCCGCCCGCGACCGAGCCGCGCGCGGACGACGAGCGCGGCGACGGCAGCCCGCGCGCCCCGTGGCGCTGGGAGCGGCTCCTGGTCGAGGCGTCGGTGATCGGCGGGAAGGAGCGCTGGGCGAAGCGCCTCGCCGGCCTCGAGGAAGAGCTGCGCCTTCGCCGAGAGGCGCTGACCGACGAGGAGGAGGAAACGCGCGGCACGGCGCTCGAGAGGCAGCTCGCCGACCTCGCGTACCTCCGCGGCTTCGCGCTGCCGCTCATCGAGCGGCTCGACGCGCTGCCACGGCAGGCGCGCTGGGACGAATGGCTCGGGCACCTGCGCGCGCTCGCCACGGCGGCGCTCCGCGAGCCCGAGGGCGTGCTCGCGACGCTCGCCGAGCTGGAGCCGATGGCGCCGATCGGCCCGATCGACCTCGACGAGGTGCAGCTCGTCCTCCGGCCGCGGCTCCGTGAGCTGACCGTGCCGCCGGCGCGCCGGCGCTACGGGGCCGTCTTCGTCGCGCCCGCCGAGGGGGTGCGCGGCCTCGCCTTCGACGTCGTCTTCGTCCCCAGCCTCGCCGAGAAGCTCTTCCCGCGGAAGATCGTCGAGGACCCGATCCTGCTCGACGCGCACCGTCGCGCCCTCGACGCCCCGGCGCTCGCCACCCAGCCCGCGCGCGTCGCCGCCGAGCGGCTGGCGCTCCGGCTCGCCGTCGGCGCGGCACGCGAGCGCGTCGTCCTCTCGTGGCCGCGCGTCGACATCGAGCAGGCGCGGCCCCGGGTGCCGTCGTTCTATGGGCTCGAGGCGCTGCGCGCGGCGTCGGGGACGCTGCCCGGCTTCGATGAGCTCGATGAGCGCGGCGGCGAGAAGACGGGCGGGCGGCTCGGCTGGCCCGCCCCCGCGCGTCCCGAGGACGCGATCGACGAGGCGGAGTACGACCTCGCGCTGCTCGCCGGCCTGCGCGACGCCGACCCGGCGACCACCGACGGCAGCGCGCGCTATCTCCTCGACGCGAACGTCCACCTGGGGCGGGCGCTCCGCGCCCGCGGCCGGCGCTGGCTCCGGCGCTGGACCCCGGCGGACGGGCTCGTCGACCCCGACGACCTCGCCCGCGGGGCGCTGGCCGATCATCAGCTCGCCGCGCGCCCCTTCTCGCCGACCGCCCTCCAGCACTTCGCCGTCTGCCCGTACCGCTTCTTCCTTCAGGCGGTCATGCGGCTCCAGCCGCGCGAGGAGCCGGTGGCGCTCGAGGCGCTCGACCCGCTCACGCGCGGCGCGCTCTTCCACGAGGTCCAGTTCGCCGTCCTGAGCGAGCTTCGCGCTGCGCAGCTCCTCCCGGTCCGGCCCGCCAACCTCGACGCGGCACGCACGGCGGTCGACGGCGCGCTCGACGCGGTGGCGGCGCGCTGGGCCGACAAGCTCTGGCCCGCGATCGACCGGGTGTGGAAGGACGGCATCGACGGCATCCGCGCCGATCTCCGCGAGTGGCTCCGGCGCGCGGCCGACGCGGACGACGGCTGGGTGCCGTGGCGCTTCGAGCTGGCCTTCGGGCTCGCCGACCGCGACCGCCCGCAAGCCGATCCCGCGAGCGTCCCCGATCCGGTCCCCGTGATCGGCGACCTCCGCCTGCGCGGCTCGGTCGACCTGGTCGAGCGCCACGCGCGCGGCGTGCTCCGCGCCACCGACCACAAGACGGGCAAGACCCGTCCCAGGGCGGGCGTCGTGGTGGGCGGCGGCGCGGTGCTGCAGCCGCTCCTCTACGCGCTCGCCTGCGAGCGCCTCCTCGCCGAGCCGGTCGAGGCGGGACGGCTCTACTACTGCACGGCCGACGGCGGTTACGAGGAGCGCGTCGTGCCGCTCGACGCCGAGAACCGGCGGCTCGCGGGCGAGGTGGTCGAGATCATCGGACGCGCGCTCGCGGCCGGCTTCCTTCCCGCCATGCCCGAACGCCGTGCCTGCCAGTACTGCGATTACCGGCCGGTCTGCGGTCCGCACGAGGAGACCCGGACCGCCCGCAAGCCGAAGGACCGGTGCGCCGATCTGGACCGTCTGCGGAGGCTCCCGTGACGCGCCTTGCCGACCAGGAGGCGCGCGACCGCATCCGCGACGAGCTCGGCACGACGCTCGTGGTCGAGGCGGCCTCGGGGACCGGAAAGACGACCGAGCTCGTGACCCGCATGGTCGCGCTCCTGACCGCCGGTCGCGCCCGGCTCGACCACATGGTGGCGGTCACCTTCACCGATGCCGCGGCCGGCGAGCTGAAGCTCCGGCTCCGCAAGGCGATCGAGGACGCCCGGCGGGATCCGGCGTGCCCGGCCGATGCCCGCGAGCTCCTCGACGCGGCACTCCCCCAGCTCGAGGAGGCGCGCATCGGCACGATCCACTCCTTCTGCGCCGACCTGCTCCGCGAGCGGCCGGTCGAGGCGCGCGTCGACCCGCTCTTCGAGGTGGCTTCCAAGGACGTGGCCGAGGGCCTCCTCGACCGCGCCTTCGACCGCTGGTTCGAGGAGAAGCTCGCGCATCCCGGGGAGGCGGTGCGCCGCATCCTCCGCCGGCGCACCCGCGACGAGGGTCCGCGCCGTCTGCTGCGGACCGCGGCGCGGGACCTCGTCGAGCGGCGCGACTTCCCCGCCGCATGGCGCCACGAGGAGGGCTTCGACCGCGACGGGACGCTCGACGCGCTCATGGAGGAGATGGCCACCCTCGGCGCCTTCGCCGCCACCGGGAACCCGGACGACCACTTCGTGCGGTCGCTCACGGAGATCGCGCGCTTCGTTGCGGACGTCCGCCGGCGCGAGGCGGTCCGCGGGCGGGACCACGACGGCCTCGAGGCGGAGCTGCTCGGCGTCAGCCGCGAGAAGCACTGGCGGTGGACGGGCTTCCGGCGCGTCCCGGCCGGCTTCCCGAAGGCGGAGCTCCTCGAGCGGAGGACGCGGCTCCGCGCCGCGCTGGATGATTTCGTGCGGCGGGCGGGGGCCGATCTCGCCCCGCGGCTCCGCGACGAGCTCTGGCCGGTGGTCGAGGGCCATGAGACCCTCAAGAACCGCGCGGGCTGCCTCGACTTCCTGGACCTCCTGCTGCGCGCCCGCGACCTCCTGCGCGAGAACGCGGCGGTGCGCACCGAGCTCCAGCGTCGCTTCACCCACCTCTTCGTCGACGAGTTCCAGGACACGGACCCGCTCCAGGTGGAGATCCTCTTGCTGCTCGCGGCGGACGATCCGAACGTGCCTGACTGGCGCCTCGTCCGTCCGGTCGCCGGAAAGCTCTTCCTCGTGGGCGACCCGAAGCAGTCGATCTACCGTTTCCGCCGCGCGGACGTGGCGCTCTACGAGCGGGTGAAGCGGCAGCTCGTCGCGGCAGGCGCCGCGCTGCTCGATCTGAGCGTCAGCTTCCGCGCCGTGCCGGAGATCCAGGAGGCGGTGAATGCGGCCTTCGCGCCGCGCATGCAGGGCGAGCCGCGTTACGTCCCGCTGGCGCCGTACCGGCCCGGGGTCGAGACGCAGCCGTCCGTGGTCGCGCTCCCGGTGCCGGCCCCGTACGGGGACTACGGGACGATCGTCGACTGGCGCATCGACGAGTCGCTGCCGGACGCGATCGCGGCCTTCGTCCAGTGGCTGGTCGAGCAGAGCGGCTGGACGGTGACGGAGCGCGAGCGGCCTTCCCGGCGGGTGCCGGTCCGGCCGCGGCACGTTTGCTTGTTGTTCCGTCGCTTCCGCGCCTACCTCGCCGACGTGACGCGGCCGTACGTGCGGGCGCTCGAGGCGCGGCATCTGCCGCATCTGTTGGTCGGGGGGACCTACTTCCACGTGCGCGAGGAGGTCGAGGCGATCCGCAACGCGCTCGCCGCGATCGAGCGGCCCGAGGACGAGCTGGCGGTGTTCGCGACGCTGCACGGGCCGTTCTTCGCGCTCGGCGACGGGGCGCTGCTGGCCTTCCGGAAGCGGTTTGGGCCGCTGCATCCGTTCTGCCGCGTGCCGGACGACGAGCCGGCGGCGCTGCGCGAGGTCCGAGATGCGCTCGCGGTGCTGCGCGCGCTCCACCGCGGCCGGAACCGCCGCCCGATCGCGGATACGATCGGGCGGCTGCTCGCGGCGACGCGGGCGCACGCGGGCCTGGCCGTCTGGCCGACGGGCGAGCAGGCGCTCGCCAACGTGACGCGCTTGATGGACCTCGCCCGCCGCGCCGAGCGCACCGGCCTGACCTCTTTCCGCGCCTTCGTCGAGTGGCTCGCAGAGCAGGCCGAGCACGGCGAGGCGAGCGACGCGCCGATCGTCGAGGAAGGGACCGAGGGCGTGCGGATGATGACGGTCCACGGCGCCAAGGGGCTCGAGTTCCCGGTCGTCATCCTCGCGGACCTGACGTGCAAGGAGACGTCGGGCGAGCCGCGTCGGTGGGCGGATCCGGATCGCGGGCTGTGCGTGCTGCGGATCGCCGGGTGTACGCCGCCGGAGCTGCAGGAGCATGCGGCGGAGGAGATGGCGCGGGAGGGGGAGGAGGCGACGCGGGTGCTGTACGTGGCGGCGACGCGGGCGCGGGATCTCCTCGTCGTGCCGGCGCTGGGGGACGGGCGGTACGACGGGTGGCTGCAGGCGCTCAGCCCGGTGCTCTACCCACCGCCTGAGCGCGTCCACGTGCCGGAGACGCGCCAGCCGCCGGGCTGCCCCGCGTTCGGCGCGGAGACCACGACCGGCCGGCCGGAGAACGTGGCGCGGCCGCCGCATGCGGTGATGCCCGGCCTCCACGTCCCTACGTTCGGGCGCCACCGCATCGTCTGGTGGGACCCGGCGACGCTCGCGCTCGACGTGCAGGAGTCGGTCGGCCTCGCGCAGCAGAAGATCCTGGCCGCCGACGAGCGCGGCGTGCGTGCCGAGGAGGGCGTGCGCGCACACGCGGCGTGGCAGGCGGAGCGGGAGCGCGTGCGGGCGGATGGGTCGGCGCCGAGCCTGCACGTGGTGACGGCGACGGAGCACGCTGCGGTCGGTGCCGCACCGGTGGCGGAGGTCGCGGTCGAGTCGGTCGACACGCCCGGCCCGCGGCCGCACGGGAAGCGCTTCGGCACGCTCGTCCACGCCGTGCTCGCGGCGGTGGAGCTCGACGCCGACCGCGCCGGCGTGGCGGACGTGGCGGCGCTCCAGGGCCGGCTCCTGGGTGCGAGGGCGGAGGAGGTGGAGGCCGCCGCCGACACCGCCGCGCGCGCGCTCGCCCACCCGCTGCTGCGGCGTGCCGCCGACGCCGCGCGGGCCGGCCGGTGCCGGCGCGAGTGCCCGGTTGGGGTGAAACTCGCGGGCGATGTGGTGGTCGAGGGCGTAGTGGATGCGGCCTTCCTGGAGGACGGTGCGGGGTGGACGGTCGTCGACTTCAAGACGGACGTGGAGATCGCGGGGCGGCTCGAGGAGTACCGCCGGCAGGTCGGTCTCTACGCCGAGGCGGTGCGGCGGGCGACGGGGGGGCCGGCGCGGGGGGTGCTGCTGCGGGTGTAAAAACCGGATCGGTGCACGCTCAACCCGACGGAGGATTGACCCGGGTGCTCAGGGTCGTGGATGGGGCGGTCGGGTCGTGGTGGTGGGTCGGGGTCGATGGGGTGGCCGGGTCGTGGTGGTCGTGCTCGTGGTCGTGCTGGTCGGGCGGGTCGTCGTGCTGCTCGTGGTCGAGGTCGTCGTGGTCGTGGACACCGTCGTGCTCGTGGTCGGGCTCGGGCTCGTCGTCGAGGTCGTGGTGCTCGTCGAGGCGTTGCTCGTCTGTCCGGGCGGCTCCTGGTAGTTGCCGGTGTTGCGCAGGTCGTGGCGCTTCTTCGGCCATTCATCCGGGCCGGCCGCCGCGGGCGTGTTCCATACGAAGAGGTTCCCCTCGCGGGTGAGGACGACGACGTCGTTGCGCCCGTCGCCGTCGACGTCGCCGATGGCCGGGTTGGCCACGTGCCAGCCGCCCGTGAACTTCGGCCAGCCGGCCGGCTCGACGCCGTTGACGTCGTAGGCGTGCAGGTAATAGCCGGCGCTCCCCTCGACGACGTAGGGCAGGGTCGTGGCGGCCACGCGTGCGATCGAGGGGCCGGTCAGGAACTGCAGCTCCTCGATGTGGCGGGGGTACGCCGGGAGGTAGCTGCCGCTGAGCGCCACCCAGCCGCCGACGTGGTCGTCGGCGTTCACCTGCTCCTCGGGCAGGACCACCGCGAGCGCGCGCCCGAGGCCTGTGGCCGGCGCCGTGAACGCGAGCGCGCCGGGCGCCGCGAGGGCCCCGAAGGCCCCTTCGCCGAGCGCGGCGAACGACGGCGTGTCGGGGCTGTTGCTCGCCGGATAGCCGTCCGTCGCCATCACGCGGTAGTTGCCCGTGTTGGGATCGGCGCCGTAGAACGAGCTGCCGTCGGCCTTGAGCAGGTAGGCCGGGCCGGCGTCGGCGAACACCCCGACCTCGAGCGTGCCGTCGCCGTCGACGTCGGCGAGCGCGGGCGAGGCGTTGATGCCCTCGCCCACCACCGGCAGCAGCTCCCTGTTGATCAGGCCGATCTTGACGGGCCAGCCGGCGAGGAAGGGTCCGCCCGCGTGGTTGTTGCCGTCGTTGTGGAGGGCGTAGAGGCGGCTGTTCGCCGGGCTGAGCAGCCCGGAATTGGCGAGCGCCGAAGCGGTGCCGCTCGTGAGCGAGAAGTTCGGCGGCTCGTCGTACTCCTCGTTGGTCCCGACCACGATGTCGAGGGTGCCGTCGTGGTCGAGGTCGCCGACGGCCGGCGAGTCGATGATCTTGCTGCCGCGGAGGGCGCCGGGCTTCGGGGTCACCTTGTGGGTGCTCGGGTCGATCGACGCCAGGCGGCTCGCGTCGACGACGAGCACCGGGAAGCCGGGCCGGGGGTTGCCCCGTCCGTCCCACGCGTAGAGGTGGCGGTCGGCGGCACCGACGATGATGTCGAGCCCGCCGTCGGCGTCGAGGTCGGCGAGCGCGGGCGAGGCGACGATGAACCGGTCGACCGTGTTGGCCGGATCCCGCACCGCGTGGCTCGAGTACAGCAGGTTCACCTGCACGGGAAAGCCGGGCTTCCGCTGCCCGAGGTGGTTCCAGGCGTACACCTTGCCCTCCATGTCGGCCGCCACCACGTCCAGGATCCCGTCGCCGTCGATGTCGCCGATCGCCACCGAGGCCAGGACGGCGGCGCGGATCGGCGTCGGGATCGCGCCCGAGGCGTAGGCCATCGACCCGGCGTGGATGGCGAGCGGGTCGGTCCCGACGGGCCAGCCGGGGAGGTCCGACCCGTCGGCCCGCTTGGCGTGGACGAGGCCGTTCGACGTGCCGAAGACGATGTCGCCCACGCCATCCCCGTCGAGGTCGGCGATCGCCGGCGACGAGGCGCCGTCGCCGCCGAGCTGGAGCGGGAAGGCGGCCTTCAGGTCGGGATCGTCGAACACGGAGATCGTGCGGCGGTCCTCGCCGAGCTGGCCCGATGCGTCCAGCACCTGCACCCGGATCGTGTAGGTGAACTGGTCGTAGTCCTTCGAGCTCGGGTCGGCCGCCTCGGCTTGCCGGCGCGCGATCTGCGCTGCCGTCGGTGGCGCGATCTGGGCGGGCGTGATCGTCGCCAGCACGCCGTCGAGCGGCGCGGTGCGCGTCGCGCCGAAGGGCACGATGTCCACCCACTCGGTCTCGAGCGGCTGCACCCCGTAGCCGATCTGGGCGCGGTAGGTGTAGCTGCTGGCGCGGTCGGCGGCGACCCGGCCCTGCACGACCACGTTGCCGTCGCGCATGGGATCGAGCGGCTGGAACCAGACCGGCGCACGGATGTCGGCCTCGGGCGGGATATGGCCGTCCAGGATGCGTGCCACGGCCGCATTCGCGTTGATGCGGCCGTGGCCCGTGAACTGATCCGCGCCCGCCTCGGAGGCGTAGCGGATCGTGTCGGGGAAGGCGATCTGACGCTGCATCTCGAAGTTGAGGTCGTCGGCGGTCTGCTCGAAGAGCTGGCGGACCTCGTTGGCCGTGAGCGGCCGGCTGAGCGTCCCGGCGGCCACCGCGTCACGGCCGGCGGAGACGATCATGCCGGCGATGCCCGAGCTCCGGCCCGTCGCCTCGGAGGAGCACGAGGTGGACGACACGCTCACCGAGATGTTGCCGCCGAAGTTCGTGCACCCGTCGATGTAGAGCCAGGAGGCCGGCTCCACGCCCTGGACCCCGAAGTCGCGGATCGAGTTCACGACGATCGCGTGGACGTAGTTGGAGGGATAGTTGTGGTGCCAGGCGTCCTCGTCGGCGGCCGAGGCCATTACGGGCACGTTGTGTGAGTAGGCGTAGTCGATCGCCTGCTGGCCGAAGGCGGAGTTGTTGAGGGTGCCGAGGGCCTCCTGGACCACCGCCGCCCCGGTATCGACCGCGAACACCACGCCCTGGGCGAAGCGGTCGACCTCGGCGACGAAGCTGTCGCCGACACGCACCGGCATGACCATGCAATTCGGGCACGTGCCGAGCGCGCCGCCGTTGTTGGCCTCGGCGGTGGAGTCCTCGGCCTCGCCGGTGCCGTGGCCGAACTGCACCTCGTCGAAGGGATCGTTGTCGCTCTCGAAGAAGTCCCAGCCCGCGATGTTGTCGATGTACCCGTCGCCGTCGTCGTCGACGCCGTCGGAGAAGGTCATGATCAGGTCCTCGGGATCGATCACGCCGTTGCCGTTGCGGTCGGACACGCGCGGGTCGGTGTCGTAGTCGGGCGCGTTGAAGACGCCATCGCCGTTGCAGTCGCGGGGGTCGGGGCCGGACGGCGGCGTGGCGCAGATCGGCGCCGGCAGCTCGCCGCGGTTCAGGTAGAACTTCTTGCGCAGGTCGCCGAGCGCCCCGAGGTCGTTCCACTTGATGCCGGAGTCGAGGACGGCGATCACCACGTCTGGCCGCCCGGTCTCGCGCCGCCAGGCGATCTCGACGCTCATGCCGCTCACGCCGAGGAGCTCGTTCGGGCTGCCGAGCACGGTCGGGTCCGTGGTGCAGAAGCTCGTGCTCGCGAACTTCCACTTGTTGCCGTTGCAGCTGCCGGCCGACCCGCTCATCTCGTTCGCCAGCGGGATGCAGCCTACCGGCATGCCCGAGGAGTCGCAGCGGTTCACATCGGCGAGGAACGGGAACTCGGCGCGCGCGGAGCGCGCGATGAGGAGCGTCAGGCTGGCGGCGACCGCGAGCGAGCGATAGCGCATCGACGAGACCCCCTCGGCGCGCCGAGGCGCGCCATCCAGAGCCATCCGTCCGCGCCGCGGAGACGCCGGCGGATCGTCGCTACCGAGCGACGGTGTAGGTTCCGGCGACGGGCTACGGGAGATCAATCCGCAATGTCGGGGGTTTTGCCCGCGGACATAAGGGAAAGGTCGGCCGGCTACAGGCGGGCGCTGCGCCCTGTCAGACGGGATGCTGCGGCAGGAGGGCTTCGTCGCTGGCTGTCCGTGCGCCGTCCATGCCTGTCACCTGACGGACGGTTCTCGACGGAGCGCTTCGGCCTGTAGGGCGCTCAGTTCGGGGGTGGATGTGGATGCGGAGGCCGGGTCGTAGTGGTCGTGCTCGCGGTCGTGGTGGTCGGGCGGGTCGTGGTGGTGCGTCGTGGAGGATGTGGTGGTCGGGTCGTGGTCGTCGGCGCCGCCGTCGTGCTCGTCGTCGCCGTCACGGAGGTCGTCGTGGCGGTGCTGGTGGTCGTGGTGCTCGCCGTAGTGGAGGAGGTCGTGCTGCTGGAGGTCGTGGTGGTGGTCGTCGGCGGCGCGAAGGCGAAGCTCCCGAGCGAGGTCACGGGCGAGAGGTTGCCGGCGTGGTCCACCACCTGGGCGGCGAGGAAGACGACCTGCCCCGCGAAGCGCCCGTCGCGCACCGTGAGCGATGCGCCCGCGTCGTGGTTGCCCCGCAGCGGCGCCGGTACCGAGGCGACCGGGGTCGCGGCGTCGAACTGCGTCTGGGTGGTGATCGGGCCCGCCGTGGAGAACCGGAAATCGAACTTCGCGGCGGTGCCGCAGTAGAGGTCGTCGCCCGGGATGCGGGAGGTGGTGACGGTGATCGCGTTCGTGGCCAGGTCCGTGCTGCTCGTGACGACGTCCCGCGGGGCGAGGCGCGCGGGCGGCACCGTGTCCTCGCCCGCGAGGTTGTTGTTCCGGTAGTTGACCTGCGGGTTGTAGGCCCCGTCGCGGCCGTCGAGATTGGCCGTCGTCGCCGTGTTGCACATCGGGGCCGGCGTGTCCCAGAGGAAGTAGTTCCCCTCGCGCGTCGGCCAGGCGATGTCGAGGCGGCCGTCGTCGTCGATGTCGCCGGCGGCCGGCGCGCCCGTGTGCCAGCCGCCGGTCAGCTTCGGCCACCCCGCGGGCTCGCGGCCGGTGAAGTCGAAGGCATGCACGAGGTAGAGGCCGTTCCCCGAGATGAGCTCCGGCAGGTCCAGTGTCCCGCCGGGGTCGACGCCGGGGTCGATGGTGGGGCCCACGTTGGCGAGGAGCGGGACGGTGGTGAGGCCGAAATCGTCGATGACCCTGGGGAAGCCGTCGAGCGGCTGGCCCGTCGCCGCGTTCCACGCCTGCAGCACGTGGTGGAAGGGCTCGTTCTGTCCGACCAGGACCAGGTCGACGAGGCCGTTCAGCGTGACCCCGACCTTGGTGAGATCGAGGTTGCCGTCGCGGTCGATGTCGCCGATGGCGGGGTACTCGAAGAGGTTGAGGACGCTGCTGTTGTCCTGGGCCGTGTCGGACAGCGGCCCGTGCGCGCTCGGGTCCATGTCCCGGAGGCGCGTGCCGTCCGGCCTGAAGAGCACGAGGTTGGAGGTCGTGAGGCTCGCCGCGATCTCGAGGCCGGGTGACGGGTCCATGTCCCCGACGGCGACGTTGTGGCCGGGGCCGATGAGCGGCAGAATGTCGATGGCGAGGCCGTCGAGCTTGACCGGCCAGCCGGCGACGAAGGGGCCGCCCGGGTGGAGGTTGCCGTCGTGGTGGAGCGCGTAGATGCGGCCGGAGCCGCCGGCCGCCGCGAAGGCTGCCGCCAGCACGGTGCCGGTGTTGAGCCCGGGGACGGAGGTGGGGTTGTTCTGCTCGTTCGGGAAGAACTGGTTCGCATTGCCGCTCGCCCTGTACACCTCGTTCGTCTCGATGACGACCTCGAGGTGCCCATCGCCCGCCAGGTCGGCCACGACGGGCGTGTTGATGCTCTCGGCGCCCACCGGCGTCTCGCCGGGCCCGGGAGCCGGATCCTGAATCTTCACTGGCCAGCCCGGGAGCAGGCTCCCGCGGCGGTCCCACGCATACACGTGCTGGTCCATCGCCGCGACGACGATGTCGAGGAAGCCGTCGCCGTCGAGATCGGCGAGCACTGGCGAGCCGAGGATGCCGGTCTTCAGGTGGTTCGTCTTCGTGCGGAGCGCTACCGCCGATAACGCCGGATCGATGCGCACCGGGAAGCCCGGCGCGCGCGTGCCGTCGTGGCGGAAGACGTAGACGTCGCCCTCGATGTTCGCGTAGACGATCTCCGGGTAGCCGTCGCGGTCGAGGTCACCGATGGCGGGGCGCGAGGTGGTGGTGGGCGACGGCGGCGCGATGCGCCCGCTCGCGAAGGCGGGTGCACCCAGATGGGTGGCGACGTTGCGTGCCATGTTGGTCGTCACCGGGAAGCCCGGGAGCTGCGAGCCGTCGGCGCGGAAGGCGTAGATGCGCCCGGCCGCGGTCGCCTGCACGAGCTCCATCACGTTGTCCCCATCGAGGTCGACCATGTGCGCGTGAGGCTCGCCGCGATCTCGAGGCCGGGTGACGGGTCCATGTCCCCGACGGCGACGTTGTGGCCGGGGCCGATGAGCGGCAGAATGTCGATGGCGAGGCCGTCGAGCTTGACCGGCCAGCCGGCGACGAAGGGGCCGCCCGGGTGGAGGTTGCCGTCGTGGTGGAGCGCGTAGATGCGGCCGGAGCCGCCGGCCGCCGCGAAGGCTGCCGCCAGCACGGTGCCGGTGTTGAGCCCGGGGACGGAGGTGGGGTTGTTCTGCTCGTTCGGGAAGAACTGGTTCGCATTGCCGCTCGCCCTGTACACCTCGTTCGTCTCGATGACGACCTCGAGGTGCCCATCGCCCGCCAGGTCGGCCACGACGGGCGTGTTGATGCTCTCGGCGCCCACCGGCGTCTCGCCGGGCCCGGGAGCCGGATCCTGAATCTTCACTGGCCAGCCCGGGAGCAGGCTCCCGCGGCGGTCCCACGCATACACGTGCTGGTCCATCGCCGCGACGACGATGTCGAGGAAGCCGTCGCCGTCGAGATCGGCGAGCACCGGCGAACCGAGGATGCCGGTTTTCAGGTGGTTCGTCTTCGTGCGGAGCGCTACCGCCGAGAACGCCGGATCGATGCGCACCGGGAAGCCCGGCGCGCGCGTGCCGTCGTGGCGGAAGACGTAGACGTCGCCCTCGATGTTCGCGTAGACGATCTCCGGGTAGCCGTCGCGGTCGAGGTCACCGATGGCGGGGCGCGAGGTGGTGGTGGGCGACGGCGGCGCGATGCGCCCGCTCGCGAAGGCGGGTGCACCCAGATGGGTGGCGACGTTGCGTGCCATGTTGGTCGTCACCGGGAAGCCCGGGAGCTGCGAGCCGTCGGCGCGGAAGGCGTAGATGCGCCCGGCCGCGGTCGCCTGCACGAGCTCCATCACGTTGTCCCCGTCGAGGTCGACCATGTGCGGCGGGGGCTCGCCGCCGCCGTCGATGATCCCGTCGCCGTTGGCGTCGATCGCGATCGGCCAGCCC
>VBKJ01000161.1 GCA_005879795.1 Deltaproteobacteria bacterium | reverse complement strand
CCGCCCCTGGAAGCTGTAGGTCCAGCCGAGGAAGGTGTGCGCCTCGGCGGTGGGGTGGAGCGCGATCGACTGCTGGTAGCGCTCGATGGCGGCGTCCAGCTCGCCCTCCATCTGCAGGCGGTAGGCCTCCTGGAGAAGCTCGACCGCCTTCTGGAAGCGCTCCTCCTGGGTCATCCGCTGCAATGATAGCCGAACCGCGCCCGCGGGTCAGCGCCCCGGTCCGCGGGCAGCGCCCGGCGTTTACTCGTCCGCCTCCGGCGGATCGGGCCCGTTCGGGTCCGAGTCGATGGGCCAGTTGGGCCGGAGCTGGCGGAGCCGCGCCGCCATCGCCGCGATGCGCCCCGCGTGCTGCAGATCGTTCGCGACGTTGGTCAGCTCGTACGGGTCGTTCACCAGGTCGTACAGCTCGAGCTCGAAGACGGTGTTGGGATCGCCCGGAGTGACGGCCGTCTCGGTGTACTTCCACTGCGCCTCGTGCACCGTGGCCCACGGGTGGCTTCCGGGCCAGCCCTCGGTCAGGAAGTCCGTGCGCCAGGTCGGCTGGGTGCCGTCGATCACGCGCACCAGGCTCCTCCCGTCCTGCGTGATCGGCACGCTCGCGCCCGCCAGCTCGGCGAAGGTGGAGGCCAGGTCGATGTTGAGCGCGAAGCGCGTCTCCGTGCGCGGCAGCGGCGCGAGCTTCGGGTAGTAGACCAGCATGGGCGAGCGGATCGCCTCCTCGAAGGGCTTGTTCTTCGCCTGCATGCGGTGCTCGCCCCAGAGGAAGCCGTTGTCCGAGAAGAAGACGACCATCGTGTCGTCGGCGATGCCGAGGTTGCGGAGGTGTTCCATGATGCCGGTGATGCCGTACGTCGTGCTCCCGCCGATCGCCTCGTCGACCGCCTGCAGCATCTCGAGCTGGTCGATGCGGAGCTGGTCCATGTCCGCCATCCCCTGCGCGTCGAGGAGCGGCGTGTTCTGCACCCAGGTCGGCTTACCGGACACGTCGGCCTCGTTGTAGCTCGGCGGCCGCCAGGGAGCGATCGTCTGGAACAGGCCGTCGTGGCGGGGGGCGGCGATGAACGGCCCGTGGGGCGTCTCCCGTGGAAGTTCTCGACGTAGCCGCCCATGCCGTCGGGCTCGACGATCCTGTAGTTGAAGTACCCGACGTTCTTCATGCCGTGCCACTTCCCGATGAGGCTCGTCCGGTAGCCGGCCGCTTGCAGCCAGGTGCCGACCGAGGAAGTGTCATCGAAGTCGTCCGCCCCGCCGTTGTTGCCGCCGTTCTTGTAGACCCCCGTCCGGTGCGAGTACTGCCCGGAGAGGATGCTCGATCGGCTCGGGCAGCAGAGCGGCGTGGTCATGAAAGCCTGGGGGAACTCGACGCCATGGTCCGCCAGCTCGGCCCGCGTGCGCGGCATGATGGCCGCCGCCGAAGGCGAGTGGGTCGCGCCGGTCGTGTCCCAGCGCTGGTCGTCGGTCAGGATGAAGACGATGTTCGGGCGGAGCGGCTGCGGGTTCGGACCCCAGCGCTCGACCCACACGCCGAGGAGCGTGTGCAGGCAGCCGCGCAGCGCCGCGCTGTCGACCCCGCTCCCGGGCGGCGGGAGCGCTGCGGCGCACTGCGGCCCGACGGCAGGCACCACCACCCCGCTCGCGTCCTGGGCGACGATGACGAGGCACTTGTTGCGCAGCTTGTCGAGTTGCCTCCGCGCCCTGACGTCGGCTTTCGCCTCGGGGATGCCGTTCACCCGGTCGCGGAGCTTGCGGCCGACGTAGCTCGCCATGGCCCTGCCGATTCGCTTCTGGCAGTTGAGCTGCGCCTTGAGCAGCCGGTGGTCGACCGCCGCGCTCGGCGGGTCGTTCGACCCGTAGCCGAGGGCGACGGCGTCGGTCACGAGCGTGCCGGCGCAGGCGGGAGGCGGGCTCTGCTTGCAGATCGTGCCGGGGCCGGAGCGGAGGATCCGGTCGTTACAGCGCGCCGCCAGGCGGACGCTCTTCTCGAGCCGGCTCGCCTCGCTGCGGAGGGTGCACCCCGCGGCGGCCGGCCCCGGCGCGAGGGTTCCGCACACGACCGCCACGACGACCGCCACGACCAAGAGGGCGCGACTCGCAGCCCCCGGATCGTTCGCCGCAGCCGACATGGGTACTCGGACAGCCTCCTAGCGCAGCTCCTCCGAGACGTAGCCCCGCATCACCCCCATCGCGAGCCGCGCCACCTGCTTGCGCGGCGCGAGGCGAAGCGACCACGCGCGGGCCTTGTTGAGCCCGCCCACGATGACCGAGGGCTTCTTGCCGAGCGCGGCGAAGGCCGTCTCGACCACGCTCTCGGGCGTGGCGCCCGGATGGGGCTTCTCCCCGGCGACCGCCTGGAACTCGGTGTCGACCGGCCCCGGCGAGAGCGCGAGCACGTCCACACCCGTCGTCCGGTTCTCCACCCACAGCGCCTCGCCCAGCATCAGGTCGAAGGCCTTGGTCGCCCCGTAGGTGGCCGCGAAGCCGAGCGGCTGGTAGCCGGCCACCGACGACACGATGATGACGGCGCCCCGTCGCCGGGCCTGCATCGCGGGGAGAAAGGCGTGCGTGAGCGCCGCGACCGCGAGGCAGTTGACGCGGATCATCCCCAGGATCCGATCGCGCGGGACCCGGTCGAACCGCCCCACCCTGCTGAAGCCGGCGTTGTTGATCAGGATGCCGATCTCGAGGTCGCGCACCCACTCGACCAGGCGCTCGGCCACGCCGTCGCGCTCGAGGTCCTCGGGGATGACGCGCGTCTTCACGCCATGCTTCTCGCTCAGCTCGGTGCCGAGCGCCTTCAGCCGGTCCGCCCGGCGCGCGACCAGGACCACGTTGACGCTCTGCGCCGCGAGCTTGCGGGCGAACGCCGTGCCGATACCCGCCGACGCGCCGGTGACGAGCGCCCATTCGCCGTAGGACTTGAGTGACGTCATGCGGCGGCCTTAGCCGCCTTGCCGGCGGGTGTCCAGAGGAGTAGAGAGGCTTCTTTCGACGCCGCCTCGCGTGTCGCGGGAGGAGTGGACGATGGACCCGACGCAGGAGCTGGCACAGTTCGAGCCCGACCCGGAGGGCGTGGGAAGCCTCGAGCCCGCTGCCGCCTCCGCCACCCCGGAGGACGACCCCCAGTGGATCGTGTGGCCCGACGCCGCCGAGGAAGCGGCATGGGCCGCCGCCGAGCTGACCCAGATGACGACCGCCTGGTGGCCCTGACCCGCGCCGTCCGTTGATCTAAGGCGCGGGCTCGACTAGCGTCGGCCGCCATGGCCGACCTGGAGAGCTTCCGCGAGGAGACCCGCCGCTGGCTGGTCGCGAACGCCCCGGCGTCGATGTACACGCCGCCGCAGAGTCCCGACGAGGTCTGCTGGGGCGGCAGAAAGGCGCGCTACCCCGACGACGTCAAGCGCTGGCTCGACGTGACGGCCGAGCGCGGCTGGACCGCGCCCACCTGGCCGCGCGAGTACGGCGGCGGCGCGCTCTCGAAGGCCGAGGCGAAGGTGCTGGCGGAGGAGATGGCGAAGCTGCGTCTTCGCCCGCCGCTCATCGGCTTCGGCCTCTCCATGATCGGCCCGCTCCTGCTGCAGGAGGGCAGCGAGGAGTTGAAGCGCGAGCACCTGCCGCCCATGGTGCGCGGCGAGATCCGCTGGTGCCAGGGCTACTCCGAGCCGGGTGCGGGCTCCGACCTGGCGGGCCTCCAGACCCGGGCCGTGCGCGACGGCGACGTCTTCGTGCTGAACGGGCAGAAGGTGTGGACCTCGTTCGCCGACAAGGCGGACTGGATGTTCCTCCTCGTGCGCACCGACTTCGAGGCGCCCAAGCACTCGGGCATCACCTTCCTGCTCATGGACATGGAGACGCCGGGCGTGACGGTCCGGCCGATCAAGCTGATCAGCGGCTCCTCGCCCTTCTGCGAGACGTTCCTCGCCGACGTACGCGTGCCGGTGCGCAACGTGGTCGGGCGCGTGAACGGCGGCTGGCTGCTCGCGAAGGCCCTCCTCGGCCACGAGCGCACCATGATCGCCGACGCGTTCAAGGAACGCGACGACGCGACGCGGCTCGTGTCGCTCGCCCGCCGCTACGTCGGCGAGGAGAGCGGGCGCGTCGCGGATGCGCGCGTCCGTGACCGCATCGCGCAGATCGAGATGGACCAGGCCTGTCTCGATCTCACGCTCGCGCGCGCGCGCGACGGCGCCAAGGCCGGCCACAAGCCCGGGCCCGAGTCGTCGATCTTCAAGCTCTACGGGACGGAGCTGAACCAGCGCCGCCGCGAGCTGATGGTGGAGATGCTGGGGCCGCAGGCGCTCGGCTGGGAGGGCCCGGGGTTCGCGGAGGAGGAGCTCAGGACCACGCGCGACTGGCTCCGCTCGCGCGGCAACTCGATCGAGGGCGGCACCTCGGAGATCCAGCTCAACATCATCGCCAAGCGCGTGCTCGGGCTCCCCGACGACTGATGGACCTGGTCCTCTCGGAGGAGCAGGAGCTCCTCCAGCACACGGCACGCGAGTTCGTCGCGGGGCGTTCGTCCTTGAAGCGCATCCGCGCGCTGCGCGACACGGCCGATCCGGACGGCTTCTCGCGCGCGCTCTGGCGCGAGATGGCGCGGCTCGGCTGGACGGGCATCATCCTGCCGGAGGAGCACGGCGGCCTCGGGCTCGGCTACCGGGACCTGATGGTCGTCATGGAGGAGCTCGGGCGCGGCCTCATGCCCGAACCGATGCTGTCGACGGTCCTCCTCGGCGCGAACGCCATCCTGCTCGGCGGCAGCGATGCGCAGCGCCGTGAGCACCTCCCCGCGGCGGCCGCGGGGGAGCGTTTCCTCGCGCTCGCCTGGCAGGAGCCCGGCAGCCGCTACGACCCGCACCACGTCGAGACGCGTGCCGAGCGTGCCGGCGGCGGCTGGCGGCTCCGCGGCGAGAAGATCCAGGTGCTCGATGGCGCCGCCGCGGACCGCCTCGCCGTGTCGGCGCGCACGGCCGGCGGGGCGGGCGACGTCGACGGCATCACGCTGTTCGTGATCCGCCCCGACGCGCCCGGCGTGGCGCTCGAGCGGCAGGTGCGTGTCGACGGCCGGGGCGCGGCGCTCCTCCACCTGGCCGATGCCCGCGTCGAGGCCGACGCCGTGCTCGGCGAGGTCGGCCGCGCCGGCGCGCTCCTGGCGCGCGTCCTCGACCGGGCGACGATCGGTCTCACCGCCGAGATGCTGGGCAGCATGCGCGCCGCCTTCGAGATGACGATCGACTACCTGCAGACGCGCATCCAGTTCGACGTGCCGATCGGGAGCTTCCAGGCGCTCAAGCACCGCGCGGCGCGGATGTTCGTCGAGCTCGAGCTCGCGCGCTCGGCCGTCATGCACGCGCACCGCGTGATCGACGAGGGGCGCGACGACACCGCCGTCGCGCGCGCCGCCAGCATCGCGAAGGCCCGCTGCTCGGATGCCTTCGTGCTGATCGGCAACGAGGGCGTGCAGATACACGGCGGCATCGGCATGACCGACGAGCACGACATCGGCTTCTTCCTGAAGCGCGCGCGCACCGCGCAGCTCACTTTCGGCGACGCGGCCTGGCACCGCGACCGGATGGCGCGGCTGGACGGGTACTGATCCTGCGCCGCTTCGTCGCCGGCCTCGTCCTCCTCGCCGCCTGCTCGCGGCCACCCGAACTGGTGCGGCGGCCGGAGCACCCGCCGCCCGCGCTCCTCATCCGCGACGTGCCCGTCCTCGATGTCGAGGCGGGGACGCTCGTGCCGCACCGCGACGTGCTGCTGGTGGGCGACCGCGTGAGCCGCGTGGCGGCAGCGGGAACCGTGAGCCCTCCGCCGGGCGCCGCCACGATCGCGGGCGGCGGCGCCACCCTCCTGCCCGGCCTGATCGACATGCACGGGCACGTGGGCGGCAACCCCGCGCCCCCCTGGCGGGGCGGGCTGCCCGACCTCGACGCCAACCTGCGCGCCTACCTCTACTGCGGCGTGACCACCATCCTCGACCCCGCGGACATCGCGAGCCAGATCTTCCCGCGCCGGGAGCGCGTCGAGCGCGGCGAGCTGCTCGGGCCGACCATCTACGCCGCCGGGCCCATGTTCACTGCGCCCGGCGGTCATCCCGTGCCCGTCCTGCGCCAGCTCGCGCCGTGGTGGCTCCGCTGGTACCTGATCCCGCGCCTCGCGGTGCAGGTCGACACTCCCGAAGCGGCGCGCAGCGCGGTGGACGAGGTGGTCGGCAAGGGCGCCGACGTGATCAAGATCGGCGTCGACCACCTCCCCGACCAGGCGCCGCGCATCCGCGGCGAGGTGCTCGCGGCCGTGGTGGACGAGGCGCGCCGCCGCGGCGTGCGGGCCGTGGCGCACATCGGCACGGTCGAGGACGCGCTCGACGCCGCGCGCGCCGGCGTGGCCGCCTGGATGCACGGCGTCTACAAGGAGCGCATCGCGGACGAGACCATCCCCGAGCTCGCCGCCTTCCGCATCCCGATGGTGGCAACCACGGTCGTGTTCGAGAGCTACGCGCTGATCGGTCAGGGGCCGCGCCCGCCGACGCCGCTCGAGCGCGAGACCGCGCCGGCGGACGTCCTCGCCGCCTTCGACCACGTTCCGGCCAGCTACGACTTCTCCTTCTTCGGCCCCTACCTCGAGAAGATGAGGGCGCAGCGCGGCGCCTGGCGCGACAACGTGCGGCGCCTGCACGAGGCCGGCGTCACGATCCTCGCCGGCAGCGACATGCAGGCGGGCGTTTTTCCCGGCGCCGGCCTCCACCGCGAGCTCCATCTCCTCGCCGAGTCGGGCTTGACGCCCGCCCAGGCGATCCGCGCCGCGACCCTCGACGCGGCACGCTTCCTCGCCGACGGGAAGGAGCCCGACTTCGGCGTGGTCGCCGAGGGCAAGCGCGCCGATCTGCTGCTGGTGGACGGCGATCCGACGCAGAACCTCGATGCGCTCGCGCGTATCCGGGCAGTGGTCAAGGGCGGCGTGGTTCTGGAGCGGCGGGCGATCGGGGGAAGCTGATCCGCGGCGTCGGCGACACGCGGACGCGAGTGGGCATGGTAGCGAAGAAGGCGCTGGAGCCGACCGCCGGGTGACTGAGCGACCTCATGCCGGCGCCGGTGGCCGACGGCGGCTCGGCGCCGCGGCGCCAGATCGGCGTGAGCTCATCCGGCGGCGGCGCCTCAGCGCGCCGGCGTGAACTCGACCCGCATGCGCTTGATGCCGTGGATGAACGCCGACTGGAGCATGTCGGGCGCCCCCGTGACGTGGATGTCGGGCAGGCGGTGCAGCAGCTCGTCGAACATCACCTTGATCTCGCGGCGGGCGAGGTTCGCGCCCAGGCAGAAGTGCGGGCCGCCCGCCCCGAAGCCGAGGTGGTCGTTCGGCGTGCGCGTGGCGTCGAAGCGGTAGGGATCGGTCCAGAACGCCTCGTCGCGGTTCGCCGAGTTGTACCAGAGAACGACCTTGTCGCCGGCGCGGATCGGCTGCCCGCCGATCTCGACGTCGCGCGTCGCCGTGCGCCGGAAGTGGATCACGGGCGTGGCCCAGCGTACGATCTCCTCGACGGCGGCCGGCGCGATCCGCTCGAAATCGGCCATCCATCGCGCGCGCTCGGCGGGGAAGTCGGTGAGCGCCTTCATGCCGTGGCTGATCGCGTTGCGCGTCGTCTCGTTGCCCGCGACCACGAGGAGGATGAAGAACGACCCGAGCTCCTGGCTGGTCAGGCGCTCGCCGTCGACCTCGGCCTGGATGAGGGCCGTGGTGATGTCGTCGCGGGGGTGGGTGCGGCGCGCGTCCGCGAGCGCCTGGGCGTACTGGAAGAGCTCGAGCGCCGCCGCGATGAGGTCGTCGCGGCTGCTGGCGTACTCGGGATCGCCCACGCCGAGGATGATGTTCGTGAGCTCGAAGATGCGCCGGTGGTCGGACTCGGGGATGCCCATCATGTCGCAGATGATGCGCAGGGGGAGCGCCGCGGCGACCTCCTCGACGAAGTCGCACGCCCCCTTGGGGGCCACCGCATCGACGATCCGGCGCGCCTGCGCCCGCACGGCCTCTTCGACCTGCTTGATGGTGCGGGGGGTGAACCCGGCACTCACCAGCTTCCGGAGCTTCGTGTGCCGGGGGGCGTCCATGCTGATCATCGAGCCGAAGAACTCGTTCAGCTCGGGCGTCTGGTCGGGGATGCTGACGCCGTGCCCGGAGACGAAGGCCTCCGCGTCCATGCTCGCCCGCACGACGTCCGCGTAGCGCGTCACCGCCCAGAAGCCGGGCCCCTTCGGCACGCCCGGGAAGTCGGCCTCCTCGTGGAACGACACCGGGCGCTCGGCGCGGAGCTTCGCGAAGATGCCCTCGCGGTCGGGGCGGAGCCAGAGCGCCAGGTCGCCCAGTTTGATGTCGTCCAGCGCGAGGTGGGTGGTGGGCGTCACGCGAACGCGTGGGAGCTTGTCACTTTTCGCGCCGCTGGTGCAAACAGCCGTCGGGTGAAGCGTGGGGTCTACTGCGCCGTGAACCCCCCGTCGGCCACGATCTCCGCGCCCGTCACGTAGGACGACTCGTCCGAGGCGAGGAAGAGCGCGACGTGCGCGATCTCGCGCGGGTGCGCGATCCGGCCGAGCGGGATCGCGTCCTCGAACGATTTCCGCTTGGCCGGGTCCTTCAGATGGGGCGCCTGCATCGGCGTGTCGATGATCCCGGGGTGGATGATGTTGCAGCGCACGTTCTGGCGCGCGAGCTGGATGGCGATCGATTTCGTGAGCGAGATGAGCGCGCCCTTGGCGCTGGTGTACGAGTCCTGCGCTACGGTGAAGCCGGCCAGGGCAGAGACCGAGCCCACGTTGATGATCGAGCCGCCGCCCGAGCGGATCAGGTGGGGAATGCCGTGCTTCATCACGAGGAACGGCCCCTTCAGGTTGATCGCCTGCACGCGGTCCCAGTCGGCCTCCTTGGTGTCGAGGACCGACCTGTCCTTGTCCTTCCAGAGGACGCCGGCGTTGTTGTAGAGGATGTGCAGGCCGCGGAAGCGCTTCGCGCCGGCGGCGATCATGCGCTTCACGTCGGCCTCCTTCGCGACGTCGCCCACGACCGCGAGCGCCTGCCCGCCCCGGCGCTCGATCATCGTGACCGTCTCCCTGGCCGCCTTGGGGTCGATGTCGGCGACGACGACCGATGCGCCCTCCTTCGCGAAGAGCAGCGCGCCCTCGCGTCCCTGCCCCATCCCCGCCCCGGTGATGAACGCGATCTTGCCCGCCAGCCGCATCCCTCAGATCCTCTCGAAGTTCCGCTCGAGCTCCCAGCTCGTGACCACCTTGTCGAACGCCTCGAGCTCGAGCCGCGCCGTGTGCAGGTAGTGCTCGTAGACTTCCTCGCCGAAGGCCTCGCGCGCGACCTTGCCCTTCTCGAGGGCCGCCACCGCCTCACGCAGCGAGCCCGGCACCCGCGGCAGGCGGTCGTCCTCGTAGGCGTTGCCGCGGTAGAGGGGCGGCGGCTTCAACTTCTTCTCGACGCCGTGGAGGCCGGCGGCGATGGTCGCGGCGAAGGCCAGGTAGGGGTTCGCGTCCGCGCCGGGGATGCGGTTCTCGACCCGGAGCGACGGGCCTTCGCCGCACGGGCGAAAGCCGGTCGTACGGTTGTCCCACGACCAGGCGATGCGCGTGGGCGCGAACGTCCCCGCCTGGTAGCGCTTGTAGGAGTTGACGTAGGGCGCATAGAACCACGCGAGCTCGCGCGCGCACGCCATCTGGCCCGCCACCCAGTGGCCGAAGAGCGCCGAGCCGTGCGGCTTCCCCTGCTCGTGGAAGAGGTTCCGCCGCCCGGCCCTGTTCCACAGGCTCGAGTGCAGGTGAAAGCTCGACCCGGCCTGGCTCATGTCGACCTTCGCCATGAAGGTGATGCTGACGCCCTTCGCGTGCGCGATCTCCTTGGCGCCGTTCTTGTAGATGACGTGGTCGTCGGCGGTGGGGATGGGCTCGCCGTGGCGCAGGTTGATCTCCTGCTGCCCGGCGCTCCACTCGCCCTTGCTCGACTCGACCTGGATGCCGGCGCCCAGCATGCCGTTTCGGATGTCGCGGTGGACGAACTCCTCCTTGGTGGTCTGCAGGATGTGGTAGTCCTCGGCGTAGTAGCCGATCGGCTGGAGGCCGCTGTAGCGCTTCCTCCGCGCCGTCTCGTAGGAATCCCTGAAGAGGAAGAACTCGAGCTCGGAGGCGACGTGGACCCGGTAGCCGCGCGCGGCCGCGCGCTCGACCTGGCGCTGGAGGATGCGGCGCGGGGACGCCTCGATGGGCTGGTGATGCTCGTCCTCGAGATCGCACAGGACGAGCGCCGTCTTCTCGAGCCAGGGGATGCGGCGGAGCGTCGTCCAGTCGGGCACGGCGTGGAAGTCCTGGTAGCCGGTCGCCCAGCTCGCCATGCGGTAGCCGGGGAGCGGCGTCATGTCGACGTCGACCGTGAGGAGATAGGCGCAGGCATGCATCCCGCCGCGCGCCACCTGGTCCAGGAAGAAGCTCCCGGTGACACGCTTTCCCATGAGCCGGCCCTGCAAGTCGGGGAAGGCGACCAGGACCGTGTCGATCTCGCCGCCGCGCACGAGCTTCTCGAGGGCCTCGCGACTCAGGTTGCCGGGCATGGCGCCTCTTAGCAGAGGATTTGCATTTCTCCCAAATCCGGTGTTTTCGCTGGACGGGTACGAAAGGAGGGGGGCCGGGATGAATGTCGCCGTCTTCTGCACGGGTATGCTGGGGCTGCTCGTGTTCGGACTCGGGTTCGGGGTGTCGGCGCTGCGGGGGTCGACCAGGACGAACTTCGCCTACACGGTCGACCCGACCGACCGGCTCTACAAGATGGTGCGGGCGCACGGGAACGCCGCCGAATACGCACCCATGCTGGCCATCCTGATCCTGTACCTGGGCTCGCAGCAGCCGGGGCGCTTCGTGACATGGACCTTCGTGGCCGCGACCGCGTGCCGCTACCTGCACGCGCTCGGGATGATCCTGGCGAAGAGCCTCGACCGGACCGACCCGCTGCGCTTCGTGGGCGCGCTCGGGACCTACGTCACGGGCTTCATGCTGGTGGCGGCGGTGCTCCGGTGACGGCGGCGGGCGCCGCCGTCACGCGGGCGCCAGCTCAGCGGTTCGGCTGCGGCGTCATCCGGAGGTAGGGCTTGAGTGCCTTGTAGCCCTTCGGGAACTTGCGCTTCAGCTCCGCCGGATCCGTGAGCGACGGCACGATCACGCAGTCGTCGCCCTGCTTCCAGTTGACGGGCGTCGCCACCTGGTACTGGTCGGTCAGCTGGAGCGAGTCGAGGACGCGCAGGATCTCGTCGAAGTTGCGCCCCGTGCTCGCGGGGTAGGTGATCATCGCCCGCACCTTCTTGTTCGGGTCGATGAGGAAGACCGAGCGCACGGTGAGCGTGTCGTTCGCCTTCGGGTGGATCATGCCGTAGAGGTTCGAGACCTTCCGGTCCGGATCGCCGATGAGCGGGAAGTTCATCTTGGCGTGCTGCGTCTCCTCGATGTCGCCGAGCCAGCCCTTGTGCGACTTGATGTCGTCCACGCTCACCGCGATGGCCTTGCAGTTGCGCTTCTCGAGCTCGGCCTTGATCTTCGCGACGTAGCCGAGCTCCGTGGTGCAGACCGGCGTGAAGTCCTTGGGATGCGACATGAGCAGGCACCACTTGTTGCCGACCCACTCGTGGAAGCGGATCTTCCCCTCCGTGGTCTCCGCTTCGAAGTCGGGCGCGATGTCCCCCAGTTGGATCGCCATGACAATCCTCCTTGTGTGGTGGTTCGAAGGCGATGCGTAGCGCGGGCCACGGGATGCGTCAACGGGGCGGGCACTGCGCGGCGGCGTGAGTGCACCTCCTGGCCGGGCGCTTTCGTCAGCCGGCCGCCTCCATTATCCTCCCCGCGTGCTTCACCGCCTGCCCTGGGACGGCGCGATCGATGCCGACGGGCACATCCTCGAGCCGCCCGACCTCTGGGACCGCTACCTCGAGCCCGCCCATCGGGACCGCCCGCTCGGCGTGCGCAGGGGGTCCGACGGCCTCGAGTACCTGGAGATCGCCGGCAAGCCGTCCAAAATGGTCCGCAAGAACCTGCCCGCCGGCCTGGGCGCGATGGACCTGGTGGGGAAGATCCCGCCCCCGCCCCGTGCGCCGACCGGCCTCATGTACCTCGACAACGCCGGCCTCGGCGCGTGGGACGCGAAGGAGCGCCTCGAGCGGCTCGAGCGCGAGAACCTCGCCGCCGGCATCCTCTACCCCACGCTCGGCGTCCTGTGGGAGGCCGAGTGCGAGGACCTCGAGCTGGCGCAGGCCTACACGCGCGCCTACAACCGCTGGATCGTCGACTTCTGCCGCGACGGCGGCGGCCGCCTGGTGCCGATCGCGCACATCTCCCTCGGTCTCCCCGAGGCGGCCGAGCGCGAGCTCGAGCGCGCGGCGCGCGACGGCGTGAAGGGCGTTTTCGTCGCGCCCTTCGTCATGACGAGGAAGCCGCCGGGTCATCCCGACCACGACCGCGTCTTCCGCCTCGCCGAGGAGACCGGCCTCCCGGTCGGCATCCACCCGACCTTCGAGCCCTTCTGGGCCGCGCCCGGGCGCTTCGGGCGCATGACCGACGCCTCGCTCGCCTTCCTCATCAACGTGACCGCGCCGGACGCCGTGCGCCACGCCTTCACCTCGTTCTTCCAGTTCGGCGTGTTCGAGAAGTTCCCGCGCCTGAAGGTGGTGGTGCTCGAGTCGGGCGCGGGCTGGATCGGCCACTGGCTCGAGCGCATGGACGCGGTCCACGCCTCGCCGCTCGGCCGCAGCGTCCCCTTGAAGGAGAAGCCGAGCTTCTACTTCCAGCGCCAGTGCTGGATCTCGTGCGATCCCGACGAGCGCTCGCTCGTGGGCGTGATCCCGCTGGTCGGCGAGCGGCGCTTCTTCTGGGCCTCCGATTTTCCGCACCCCGATCACCCACCGGAGTACGTGAAGGAGCTGACCGAGCTGGTGGGGCTCCTGCCGCCCTCCGCGCGCCGGCCGCTCCTCGGCGACAACGTGCGCGAGGCCTACGGCCTCCCGCCGCGGCCCGAGGCCGGCGCCGGCCGGGCGGCGTGACCGGCGTCCCCGTCGCGCTCACCATCGCGGGCTCCGACCCGAGCGGCGGGGCGGGCATCCAGGCCGATCTCCGCACCTTCGCGGCCTTCGGCGTGTACGGCGCGAGCGTCGTGACCGCGCTCACGGCGCAGGACAGGCGCGGCGTGCAGGCGATCGCGGAGGTCGCGCCGGCCTTCGTCGCCCGGCAGCTCGATGCCGTGCTCGACGAGCTCGAGGTGCGCGCGGCGAAGACCGGCATGCTCCACCGCGCCGGCGTGATCGACGCCGTCGTCGCCCGCCTGCGGGCGCGGCCGCTGCCGCCCCTGGTCGTCGACCCGGTGATGGCGGCGACCAGCGGGGACGTGCTGCTCGAGCCTGCCGGGATCGCCGTGCTCCGCGACCGCCTCCTGCCCCTCGCCACGCTCGTCACGCCGAACCTCCACGAGGCGGAGGTGCTGACGGGCCGCGCGGTCACGACCGTCGCCGAGATGCGCGAGGCGGCGCGCGCGCTGGTCGGGCTGGGCGCCCGCGGCGTGCTCCTCAAGGGCGGTCACCTCGCGGGCGATGCGGTCGACGTGCTCTACGACGGCCGCGGGTTCCGCGAGCTGCGCGCGTCCCGCATCGAGGGCCGACGCCTCCACGGCACGGGCTGCGTGCTCTCGGCCGCGATCACGGCCGCGCTCGCCCTCGGACGTGGCCTGGAGGACGCGGTGGCGGAGGCCAAGCGCCACATCACGCGCGTGATCGCGACCGCGCCCGAGGTCGGCGACGGCTCACGCTGCACGGCGAGCGCGCCGAAGGAACGGCCATGATCGCTCCGCCGGGATCGGGCTACTGCTGCTGAGCGCCGCCTGGCTCCGGCACCAGCCGGAGCGTGAGGGGATGTGAGAAGTGCCGGACGATGACATCGCTCCAGTACTTGGCCGCCATCGCCTTCGCCACCCGCTCGGCGTAGTCCGGCGCCGGCTCTCCGCGCACGCGCTCGAGCTGCTCCCCCGCGATCCGCACGCCGACGAAGGGCGCCGTCTGGTTCTTCTCGATCCGCCCCGCGGCGCGCGGTCCGAGGCGGACGTAGACCTGGTCGTCGATCACCACCAGCCAGACGCGAAACCAGTGCGCGGCCTCGCCGGCGGCGGTCGTGCGCAGCTCGATGGTGCTCGCGTCGGCCCAGGCGCGCGGGGTCCACCCGGCCGCGGCGGGTGCGGCGACGAGCACGGAGAGAAGGAAGGCCCCGGCCACGCGCGTCATGTGGTCGCGCTTACTCGGGGACATGCCGCCCGGTCAAGACTCCCACCCGCGTTGATGACTCCCACCGCGTTGACTCGGGCGCGCGTCGTTGGCTAGCCTGCCGACGCACATGGCGGGTGAGTCCACGCGCTTCGCCGGCCGGGTCGCCGTCGTGACAGGCGCGGCGAGCGGTATCGGGAAGGCGACGGCCGCCCGCCTCGCGCGCGAGGGCGCCCGGGTCGCGGCGGTCGACCGGCACCTGGTCGGCGCCGAGGAGACGGCGGCCGCCATCCGCGCCGCTGGCGGCACGGCGCGGGCCTACGCCTGCGACGTCGCCGACAGCGCGCAGGTCGCGGCGGCGGCGCAGGCGATCGAGCGTGACCTGAGCTCCGTCGACGTGCTCGCCAACGTGGCCGGCATCGGCGACGCCGTCGGGAGCGACATCACGGAGCTCGACGACGCGCGCTGGAACCTCGTCCTCGCCGTCAACCTGAGCGGCACCTTCTACTGGTGCCGCGCACTCCTTCCGGGCATGGCAGCGCGCGGGTGCGGTGCGGTGGTGAACGTCTCCTCCCTCGCCGGGCGCTCGAAGAGCGCGAACGCCGGGGCCGCCTACACGGCGAGCAAGGCGGGGCTCCTCGGCCTCACGCGTCACCTCGCCTTCGACTACGGCCCGCGCGGCGTGCGCGTGAACGCCATCTGCCCGGGCGGCGTCGACACGCCGCTCCTGCGTGCCGGCCGCGCCGGCGAGACGCCGGAGGAGCGCTCTGTCCGCCTCACCGCGTACGGCCACTTCATGCCCATCAAGCGCATCTCGACCCCCGACGAGCAGGCCGCCGCGATCGCCTTCCTCGCCTCGGACGAGGCCTCCTACATCAACGGCGTCTCGCTCGACGTGAACGGCGGCCTCTTCATGGCCTGAAGGAGAACCGCGTGGCCCGCCTCCCCTACGTCGATCCCGCCAGCGCGCCGGAGCACGTGCACGAGGTGCTCGACCGGCTCCCCGTGAACCTGAACGTCTTCCGCATGATGGCGCACGCGGAGAACGACTTCCGCCCGCTGGTCGGGCTCGGCACGGCCATCCTCGGGCGCCAGAAGCTCTCGGCGAAGCTCCGCGAGCTGGCCATCCTGCGCGTCGCCGCCCTCTCCCCGGCGCGCTACGAGTGGGTGCAGCACGTGCCGATCGCGCAGGCGACGGGTGCGGCCGACGCCCAGATCGCCGCCCTCGAGCGCGGCGACATCGCGGCCGACGCCTTCGATCCGCTCGAGTGCGCGGTGCTCCGCTTCACGACCGAGGTGGTGCGCGACGTGCGCGCCTCCGACGCGACCTTCGCCGAGCTCGCCCGGCGCCTCTCCGCGCAGGAGATCGTCGAGCTGATCCTCACCGTCGGTTACTACATGATGATCGCGCGCCTCCTCGAGACGACCGCGGTCGACCTCGACCCGCCGGCCGGGACGAAGGTGGTGGACGCGATCAGGTGAGCGGGTCCGGTGCGCACGCACCCCCGTCCTTCAGCTCGACCAGCAACTCGCGGAAGCGCGTCCCGCTCCGGTTGACGGCGCGCTCCGTGCCGCCCCGCGGCACGAAGAAGATCTGGCCGGGCTCCACCGAGAAGCGCAACGACTCGCCGTCCGGCCGGTCCGCGTCGATGCTCGTGCCCTCGAGGATGTAGAGGAGGTAGTCGAGCGTGTGGCGGTGGAGGTCCGACGACTCGCCGGGCTCGAGCCCCATCTCCCACACCTTCACGCGCTCGTTCTCGAACAGGAGCCGCGTGGCGACGTTGCCGAGCTGGGCGGCCTCGAGCATGTGGCGCTCCTTTCGCGCGGGTTGCGTCGGCCCCGCGTCGTCGGCGATAGAGTAGCGCATGCGCGCGATCGTCGTCGACCGCTGGATGGAGCCCGCGGACCTGCGGGTACGCGAGGCGCCGGAACCCGAGCTGGCGCCCGGGACGCTCGCCGTCGAGGTGCGGGCGGCGGGCTGCAACTTCTTCGACCTCCTCATGGTGCGCGGGCAGTACCAGGTGAAGCCGCCCTTCCCGTTCGTCCCGGGCGCCGAGCTGGCCGGCGTGGTGCGCGCCGTCGGCGCCGGCGTGGAGGGTTTCGCCGCGGGCGACCGCGTCCTCGCCTCGGTGCCGCTCGGCGCCTTCGCGGAGCGCGCGGTGGTGCCGGCGCCCGGTGCGTGGCGCATGCCGGAGGGCATGTCGTTCGAGGCGGGCGCCTCCTTCCCGATCGTCTATCCGACGTCGTACGCGGGGCTCGTGTTCCGAGCGGGTCTCCGCCGCGGCGAGACGCTCCTCGTGCACGCGGCGGCCGGCGGCGTCGGCATCGCCGCCGTGCAGATCGGCAAGGCGCTCGGCGCGCGTGTCATCGCGACCGCGGGCGGCGCCGACAAGCTCGCGGTGGCGCGCCGCGCGGGCGCCGACGTCGCCATCGACTACCGGGGTGCCGACTGGGTCGACCAGGTGCGCGCGGCGACCGACGGCCACGGCGCGGACGTCATCTACGATCCGGTCGGGGGCGACGTGTTCGACGGCTCGCTCAGGTGCATCGCCTGGAACGGGCGGCTCCTGGTGATCGGCTTCGCGAGCGGACGCATCCCGGAGGTGAAGCTGAACCGCGTGCTGCTGAAGAACATCGCGCTCGTCGGCCTCCACTGGGGCGCGCACGCCCTCCACCAGCCCGAGCGCATCTCGGAGACGCTGGCCGCGCTGCTCGCACTCTACCGCGAGGGCAAGGTCGAGCCGGTGGTGTACCGGACCTATCCGCTCGAGGAGCTGCCCGCGGCACTCGAGGCCCTCGGGTCGCGGCAGAGCTACGGCAAGGTCGTGGTCGCGCCGTAGCTCAAGGTGACCCTCGCCCGTGCCGGTTGCTCACCGTGCGTCCCCCGGCGCGCGGGCGCCCGCTGCAGGCGGCCCGGACACGAGCCGCTCGCGCTCCCTGACCCCGATCTCTCCAGCGGGAGCGTTTCCTCCGCCGGCACCGCGGGCTCGGCGCCTGGCGCTCCTCGCCTCGAGCCGCGCCAGCCGCTCCTCGATCCCGCGCAGGTCGGCCCGCGTCGCCAGGTTGAGGCGCTTCATGGTGGCGGACAGCGCCCGAGCCGCTCGGTGCTCGACCCGGGTGAGCACCTTCTCGGCCCGCGCCTCGAACTCGCGCCGGCCGCGCTTCATGCGCCGCTCGATGTCGGTCCTCAGGCGGCGCGCCTGCTTCATCAAGCTGCCGAGGGCGCGCTGCCGGCTCGTGGTGAGGTAGCGCGCGGCCTCCGTGCGCGCGCGCGCCACCAGCCTGGACCTCTCCCTCACCAGCAGCCGGAGCGTCTGTCGCAGCGGCTGGAGCCCCTTCCCCGCCGGGGTCTTCCTCGACTTCCTGCGTGCCGGCATGGTTTCCCTCCTTTCGTGTTGCGAGCGCGCTCCGCGCCGATCCGGCCCTTCACGCGGCTCGCGCCAGGCGAAGCCCCTCCGCCGTCCCGGCGAGCACGAGCACGTCGCCCGGCTCCAGGGGCCGGTCGGGGTCGGGCAGCTCGTACCCACGGTCGTCCTGCTGCCCACGTGGGTGCACGGCGAGGACGGCGACGCCGTAGCGGGCCCGGCAATCGATGTCCCGCAGACTCCGGCCGACCCAGCGCTGCGGCACCTCGATGGACATCACCCGGTAGCGGTCGGCCCACTGCGGCTCGGCGGTCTTGAGCCAGGTCGGGATCGAGGTGGCGCCGAGCGTCGCCACGGTGCGGTTGTACGCCGCGATGAGGTCGGCGCGCGAGAGCATCCCGAGCAGCCGCCGGCGGTTGGCCGGATCCACCACCGGCACGTCCTCGAGGGCCTCGGCCTCCATGCGGCGGAACGCCTCGCCGAGCCCGTCGTCCGGCGTGAGCGTGAGCGCGGGTGGATCGCAGAGGTCGCGCGCCTCGAGGTGCGGATCGAGCTTCTCCTCGAGGACGAGCGTGCGCAGGGCGGCGAACGAGAGCACCCCCACCAGCTCGTCCTCTCCCCCGACCACCGGGAACGTCGCGCTGCGGCTCTGCCGGACCAGGCCGAGGATCTCGGGAAGCGGGTGATGCTCCGGGATCGAGTCGAACTCGCGCCGGTAGACCGTCGCGACGGGGATACGCTCCAGGACCACCCGGTCCGTCGGGGCGTGCAGGCTCTTCCCCTCGGCGGTGAGGCCGAGCGTGTCGATGGATTCCGGCTCGAGCCGGGTGGCGATCATCAAGCTCAGGATGGTGGTGATCAACGCCGGAACGGCGACGGCGTAGGACTGGGTCATCTCGAAGAGGAGGAAGATCGCGGTGAGCGGCGCGTGCGTGGTCGCCGCCAGGAAGGCGCCGAGACCCACGAGCGCGTAGGAGCCGCGCGGCCCCGTCAGCCCGGGCAGGAGCACCGTCGAGAGCGCGCGGAAGCTTCCCCCCGTCATGGCCCCGATGAAGAAGATGGGCCCGAAGACGCCGCCCGGCGCGCCGCAGCCGAGCGAGAGCGTGCTGCCGGCGATCTTCGCGAGCGCGAGGATGGCCATGAGCGAAGGGGCGAGCCGGCCGGCGAGCGCCTCGTTGACGACCCCGTAGCCGTCCGAGATGTTCCCCGGCACGCGGATGTCCAGCACGCCGACGAGCGCGAGCCCGGCGAGCAGGACGGCTGCCCGCGGCCAGGCGAGGCGGCGCAGATACCCGGCGACGGCATGGAAGAGGCGCGTGTAGGCCGCCGCCAACAGGCCGAGGACGACACCGAGCGCCGCGTAGGTGAAGCACTCCCAGTAGCTCTCGAGGGTAAAGGAGGGCACCACGAAGACCGGCAGGCTTCCGAAGAGGCCGCGCGCGACGATGACCGCCGTCGTGGTGGCGATCACGATCTGCGTGAAGTTGACGAGGCGCACCTCGCCCAGGAGCACGATCTCGTGCGCGAACATGAGCGCGCCGAGGGGGGCGTTGAAGGTCGTCGCGATGCCGGCGGCGGCGCCGCAGGCGATCAGGATCTTGCGCTGTTCGCTGGAGAGGCGCGCCAGCTGGGCGACGGCGCTGCCGATCGAGCCCCCGATCTGCGCGATGGGCCCCTCGCGGCCGACGGCCGCGCCCGCTCCCAGCGACACCGCCGCCCCGAGCGTCTTCACCACCATCCAGCGCCGCTTCACGCGCGCGCCCTGCAGGTGCAGCATCTCGAGAAAGCGCGGGAAGCCGTAGCCGAGCACCTCGCCCGGAAAGAGCCGGTCGAGGAGCAGCAGGACGAGGCCGCCGGCGACGAGGGCCAGGGGGATGCCGCCGTCTCCAAGCCGGGCGGCTTGCCCCTGGAAGAGCCAGGTGCAGCCGCGAATGGCGGCGCGAAAGACGATGTTGCCCGCCGCCCCGAGGATGCCGGTCACCACCGCCAGCGTGACCGGCCAGGCGCGCTCGGTCTCGCGCTGCAGGACTTCACGCCATCGCAGCGGCTGCGCCACTCGAAGCACATAGCAAGACCGCCCCGGCGAGGCGAGCAGTGTATCGGGCGGCAGGCCGGCGGCATCCAAGGCATCGCAGGCGAGGAGGATGCCGCCATGAGGACCGTGTCCGCCGCTCTCGTCGCAGCCGCCATCGTTCTCGGGGCCTCCACGCTCCGCGCGGCCGACGAGCTCGCAGTGAAGAAGGTGCTCTCCCTGAGTGCGGCCATGAAGATCGCGGCCGCCGCTCAGGCGGAGGCGGCCAGGAGAGGCGCGACCGTGGTCATCGCGGTGGTGGACGACGGGGGCAATCTCATCGTGCTCCACCGCCTCGACGACACGCAGGTGGCGAGCGTCGACGTCGGCATCGGGAAGGCCCGGACGGCGGCGATCTTCCGCAGGCCCAGCAAGGAGTTCGAGGACCAGATCCGCTCCGGCCGGGTAGCCGCCCTCGCCCTGCCCGGTGCCACGCCGTTGCAGGGCGGCGTGCCGATCACCGTGGACGGCAAGGTCGTCGGCGCGATCGGCGTGAGCGGCAACACCCCGCAGGAGGACGAGGACATCGCGAAGGCCGGCGCGGCGCTGTTCAAGTAGCCATGGCGGGCGCGAACCTCAGGGACCAGATCGCGGACGCGGGGCCGGCGGTGGTCGTGCTGGTCGCGGCCACGCTCGTGCTGCTCGCCATCCCGCTCCTGCGGTGGCTCGTCCCGCACGGCCAGCAGCATCGGGGCGGGCCGGCGCGGCTCTTTCTCGGCCTCGCCGTCGTGCTGTCTCTCGGCGCCGTCGCCATCGGCACGATGGGCGTCGCCTCGCCGGGCAGCGTCCTCCAGCTCATGAGCGTGCTCGCGCTGATGATCGGCCTGGTCGGGGTGAGCGGCCTCGTCGTCTTCGACCTCGTCCTGCCGCGGCTCCGCATCCACGTCCCGTCGATCCTGCGCGACCTGATCGAGGTCGCGGTCGCGGTCGCGATCGGCATGGGGTTCCTGCGTCTCGCCGGCCTCGACGTCTTCTCGCTCGTCACCACCTCCGCGGTGCTGACCGCCGTCGTCGGGCTCGCGCTCCAGAGCACGATCGCGAACGTCTTCAGCGGCCTCGGGCTCCAGCTCGACCGCACGCTCCGGCAGGGCGAGTGGATCGAGGTCGGCAGCCACGTGGGGAAGATCCTCGAGATCGGCTGGCGCTCGACCCGCATCCAGACCAAGGACGGCGACACGGTCTTCGTGCCGAACAGCGAGCTCGTCTCGAAGGAGGTGCTCAACTTCGGGCGGCCCGCGGGAACGCACCGCATGACCGTGCGCATCGGCTTTCACTACCGCCATCCGCCGCACGAGGTGCGGCGCGTCCTGCTGGCCGCGGTCCGGGACACGGCCGGGGTGGTGAGCCACCCCGCGCCGGACTGCGGCCCGGTCGACTTCGGCGACAGCGCGGTGCTCTACGCCCTGCGCTACTGGATCGCCGACTTCGCGCACGACACGACCATTGACGAGGAGGTCCGGGCCCGCCTCTGGTATGCGGCGCAGCGCGCCGGCCTGGAGATCCCGTTCCCCATCCGCACGCTCGTCTCCATTCACGACGCGGCCAGCGTGCGCGCCGCGGCCGAGGCGCACGAGCAGAGCGAAGGGCTCCGCCTCCTCGGCGCGGTCGAGCCCCTGAGCCGGCTCGACGAGGAGAGCCGGCGGCGCTGCGCGCGCGGCATGCGCCGGCTCGCGTTCGCCCCGGGCGAGCAGATCGGGCGCGACTCTCTGTGCGTGATCGCTTCCGGCGAGGTCGGCGTGCAGAACGGCGCGGGCGGTGAAGCGGCGACGCTCGGGCCGGGCGAGTTGCTGCTCCCGGGCGGAGACGCCGGCGCGCCCGGCTGCTCCGCGCGCTCCGAGGTCGTCCTCTACCGGATCGACGAGCGAACGTTGACAGATATCCTCGCCGGCCACCCCGGGCTGGCTGCCGGCCTCGCCGCGATCGCGGCGGCTCGCCAGGCCGCGCTCGAGGCCGAGGCTGGCCACTCCTCGGCTCCCGGCCGGCGGGCAGCCGAGCCCGCGGCCGGGCTGATCAAGCGCCTGCTCGGGCAGCGGTGAGCTGAAACCTCCTTCGGCGCCCGGACGTCCAAGCGCCAGCACAACCCAAAGGAGGTCGGATGAACACGAAGGGTTTGCTCATTGCCAGTGCGGCCGCGATGCTGTTCCTGTCGGGTGCCGTCAGCGCCAGGGCCGAGGAGAAGGCCGGCGGTGACCAGGTGATCTGCGACGGCATCAACGCCTGCAAGGGGCAGGGCAGCTGTGCGGGCGCGGGCCACTCCTGCGCGGGCAAGAACGCCTGCAAGGGTCAGGGCCATACCAAGACCACTGCGGCCGACTGCAAGGCCAAGGGCGGCAAGGTCGAAGCGGAGGCGAAGAAGTAGGTCAGCCGGCGGGGGCCCCCGGGCAGGTGCTCGGGGCCCCTCGCCTCCCCAGGTCACCGCTACACGGCTGAGCGTCCTGGGCTACGGACGGAAGCCCGAGCGCAGGTAGTCCACTCCCGAGCGGTGGCAGCCCGTGCACACGGGGAGGCCGCGGCCGAAGGAGACGCCGCGGTTGGTGCCATCGAGGGTCTCGTAGAAGAGCCAGCCCCTGCCCGCGGCGCCGCTCCGCCGCCGGACCTTGGTCATGACCGAATAGCCGATCACCTGCTGCGTGCCGCCGAAGTACAGCTCCTTCACCATCGCGGCGCCCTTGTGGAAGACCGTCCGGCCGGCGCGCAGGTCGTCGGCCAGGATCGGGTCGTAGAAGGTGCGGACGTTCATGCCGTGCGCCCCGCTCGACGAGACGTGCACCGCGGGCTCCGCAGCGTACGACGCGCGGTAGGTCCCCGCCTTCAACCAGGCGAGGAGGGGACCTTTCCGTCGCGGGGGTACCTCGCTCTGTGCGCGCGCCACCTGTGCCACGAGCGCCAGAGCCACGAGGACGAGCGTCCGTCGCATGAGCGTCCCGTCACCCGGCGCGGCTGCGCGCCAGATCCTCGAAGCAGCGGATGGCGAGCGTCGTCCAGCCCTGGTAGCGCGCGCCGATCCCCCGGCCGGTGTCGCCGCAGAAGAACTCGGCGAAGGTGACGAGGTCGCGCCAGTGAGGATCGTCGCGGAAGCGCGGGTCGTGCCCCTGGCAGGGGCGGCGGCCGTCGGCGTCCGGGACGAAGAGGCCCGCGAGCCGGCGGTAGAGCTCCTGCGCGACCTCATGGAGATTCATGTGTCGCCCCGAGCCGGTGGGGCACTCGACGCGCAGGTCGTCGCCGTAGAAGTGGTGGTAGCGCTCGAGCGCCTCGGCGAGCAGGTAGTTCAGCGGGAACCACACCGGGCCGCGCCAGTTGGAGTTGCCCCCGAAGAGACCGCTGTCCGACTCGGCGGGCGTGTAGTGGACCCCATACTCCTGCCCGTCCACCGTGAGCACGAACGGGCGCTCGCGGTGCGCCCGCGAGAGCGAGCGGATGCCGTGCGGGGAGAGGAGCTCGTTCTCGTCCAGCATGTAGCGGAGCACCCGCTCCAGCCGCTCGCGCGACGGGATCGCCAGGAGCCGGCGCCCGCGGCCGGTCTCGGCCCACGCGATGTGGCGCGCGAGGTCGGGCCGGTTGTCGAGGAACCAGTGCATGCGCTTCGCGAACCCGGGGAAGCGCTCGAGCGCCTCCTCGTCGAGCACCGTGCACGCGAGGAGTGGGATCAGCCCCACCATCGAGCGGACCCGGAGCGGGACGACGCGCCCGTTCGTCAGCAGCTGGTCGTAGTAGAACCCGTCGTCGGGACACCAGAGGCCCGAGCCGCCGAACGCGTTCATGGCGTCGGCGATGGCGACGAAGTGCTCGAAGAACTTGGAGGCCATGTCCTCGCAGGCGGGATCCTCGCGGGCGAGCTCGAGCGCCATCTCGAGCAGGGTCACGCAGTAGAAGCCCATCCACGCGGTGCCGTCGGCCTGCTCGAGCGTGCCGCCCCCCGGCAGCGGCCGGGAGCGGTCGAACACGCCGATGTTGTCGAGGCCGAGGAAGCCACCGCCGAAGAGGTGGTGCCCCTCGCTGTCCTTGCGGTTCACCCACCAGGTGAAGTTGAGGCAGAGCTTCTGGAAGAGGCGCGAGAGGAAGAGCCGGTCGCGCCCGCCGCGCGGCCCGGTCATCTTGTAGACGCGCCACGCCGACCAGGCGTGCACCGGCGGGTTCACGTCGCCGAAGGCGAACTCGTACGCCGGCAGCTGGCCGCTCGGGTGCATGTACCACTCGCGCGTGAAGAGGACGAGCTGCTCCTTCGCGAAGGACGGGTCGACGCGCGCGAACGGGATCATGTGGAAGGCGAGGTCCCAGGCGGCGTACCACGGGTACTCCCAGCCCTCGGGCATCGAGATGACGTCGCGGTTGTAGAGGTGCGGCCAGTCGTGGTTGCGGCCCTCGCGCCGGCTCGGGGGCGGCGGCGGCTGCGCCGGGTCGCCCTCGAGCCAGTCCTTCACGACGTAGTGGTAGAACTTCTTCGACCAGAGCAGGCTCGCGTAGGCCTGACGGACGACGGCCTGCTCGCCCTCGCCGAGCGTCCCGGGGATGTGGCGGGCGTAGAACGCGTCCGCCTCGCGGATGCGGTCCGCGAAGACGCGGCTCGGGTCGGGGCCGGCGGCCTCCGCGTCGGCGGTGAGGCGCAGCTGGAGCGTCACCGCGCCGCCCGCCGGGATCTCGAGCCGGTAGTGGCAGGCGGCCTTCGTGCCCAGGCCCTCGGGGTTCACGGCGTCGGCCCGCCCGTGGACGACGTAGTCGTGGAACGCGTCCTTGACGTACGGGACCGGGTTCGGCACGCCGAACAGGCGCGCGACGTTGGTCTCGTTGTCGGTGAAGAGGAGCCCGGGCGCGCCGTCGGCCACCAGCCGGTAGCGGCCGAGCGAGGCGTGCTCGGCAACGATCGTCCCGTCGCCCGCCCGCGCGAGCCGCGGCTTCGGCCAGTAGCCCTCGCCCGTGCGGCCCCACGACCAGGTGTTGCGGAACCAGAGGGTGGGGAGCACGTGGAGCGGCGCCGCGTCCGGGCCGCGGTTCGCGATCGTGAGGCGGACGAGGATGTCCTCGGGCGACGCCTTGGCGTACTCGGCGGTGACGTCGAAGTAGCGGCCGTCGTCGAAGACGCCGGTGTCGACCAGCTCGAACTCGGCGTCGTGCTTCCCGCGGCGGCGGTTCTCCGCGACCAGCCAGGTGTAGGGGTATGCGCGCTGGGGATACTTGTAGAGCGCCTTCAGGTACGAGTGCGTGGGCGTCGCGTCGAGGTAGAAGTAGCACTCCTTCACGTCCTCGCCGTGGTTGCCCTCGGGGCCCGTCAGGCCGAAGAGGCGCTCCTTCAGGATGGGGTCGCGCTCGTTCCAGAGCGCCAGCGCGAAGCAGAGCCGGCCCTCGCGGTCGGTGATCCCGAGGAGCCCGTCCTCGCCCCAGCGGTAGGCGCGGCTGCGCGCGTGGTCGTGGGGCAGGTAGTCCCAGCAGGTGCCGTCGGGCGAGTAGTCCTCGCGCACGGTGCCCCACTGGCGCTCGGCCAGGTACGGTCCCCAGCGCTTCCAGTTGCGTTCACGGCGAGCGTCCTCCTCGAGGCGGCGCTCCTCCAGCGTCTCAGCCATGGTGCTCGAGCCTTTCCAGGAAGTGGGCCCGCCAGCTCGCGGGGAGGGCCGGGACCCGGGTCGCCCGCCGCAGGGCCTCGTCGTCGGGATGCTCGCCGACGTACAATCGTGTGACCTCGGCGATGCTCACGCCCAGCTCGTCGCGGGCGACGAGCTCGATCGCGTCGCCGGCTCCCACCTCCCCCTCCCGCAGGACGGCGAGGTAGAGCCCCGTGCGGCCGCTCGCCAGGAAACGCTTCACCATGTCCGCGCGCCCGAACCGGATGCCCAGCTTGTAGCAGGGAAGCCGCGGCTGGGTGACGAGCAGCTCGGCGGAGCCGACGCGGAAGCGGTCGCCCACGTGGACCGCGTCCTCGCGGAGCCCATCGGTGGTCAGGTTCTCACCGAACGCCCCGTAGGGAAGCGCGGCGTCCGCCAGCTCGGTCCGCCAGTGGCGGTAGTGCTCGACGGGGTAGGCGTACACCGCCTTCTCCCGCCCGCCATGAACCGCGAGGTCCGCCTGCCGGTCCCCGTCGAGGTTGAGCGAGCGCAGCGCCACGCGGCCGGCGACCGGCTCCTTGAAGATGGCCGTCGTGACCGTCTTTCCGCGCCATGCGACCGCGCGCGGCAGACCGACGTTCACGGAGACGACCCTCATCGCGCCTCCACGATCTGGAGGACGTGCCCGTCGGGATCGCGGACCAGGAACCCGTGTGTGAAGCCCAGCTCGCGCCCGCGAAGCGCGACCGCGCCCGGGGAGACGAACGTCGCGCGCGCCTTGGCGAGCGAGCCCGCTGCAGAGCCGTCGCGGCCGACCAGGCGGGTCTGCCAGTGCGCCACGTCGTTGGCGCGCTCGTCGGGCGGGATCGGCCGGCCGTCGCGCGGCGCCAGGTACTCGAGGAGCTCGATGCCGGGCCCGCGCTCGGCGCGCAGTGCGGTGATGCGCAGCCGGGCGCCGAACACGCTGTTCAGGTGTTCCTGCTCGGTCCCGTAGTTCTCGCTCTCGCCCTTCACCTC
>VBKJ01000160.1 GCA_005879795.1 Deltaproteobacteria bacterium | reverse complement strand
TGTCGTGGGAGGGGCGCTTCGCCGCTGCCAAGAAGGTCGCGATGGCGATGGAGAGCCTGATCCGCGCCCGCTATCCGCGCGACTACTTCGCGATCGTGGGCTTCTTCACGCGCGCCGTGGAGCTCCGGCTGCGCGACCTCCCCGAGGCGAGCTGGAACATGGGCGACCCGTTCACCAACCTGCAGGACGGGCTGCGCCTCGCCGCCGACCTCCTCGTCCGCCACCCGAGCAACAACCAGCACATCATCATCATCACCGACGGCCAGCCGACGGCCTACTTCCTGCGCGGCCGGCTCTACTGCGAGTGGCCGCTGTCGTTCGGCGGCATCTCCATGCGTGCCGCGCAGGAGACGCTCAAGGAGGTCGAGCGTGTCACCCGCCGCGGCATCGTCATCAACACCTTCATGCTCGACGACAGCCCGAGCCTGCGCGCCTTCGTCGAGCGCATGACGCGCATCAACAAGGGCCGCGCGCTCTACACGCGTCCGGACCGCCTCGGCGAGTACCTGCTCGTCGACTACATGGCGAAGAAGCGCAAGCGCGTGTGAGGCGCGCGAAGGGGGACGGGATGCTCCAGAAACGGATCGGCCGCGGGCTTCGCATGCTCGCGGTAGCGGGTATTTTCGGCGCCGGCTACCTGTGCGGAGCCCTCGGGCCGCGGAGCGTCGAGGCGCAGCTCGGCGACGTCATGAAGAAGGCGGGCGAGCAGGGCGGCGCGCTCGGCTCGGCCGCCCAGCTCGGCTCGAGCATCGTCGAGATGCAGCAGCACGTCGACGGCCTCAACAAGGACCTCGAGACCCTGCGCAAGGTGAAGGCGGCGCTGGGCGGGTAGCCGCCCGTCCTGCGTCCCCGGCCCCCGAGGTGCGGCCTCGGTTCGCGCCGCAGCACCGGTAGCAGGCACCGACTCGGGCCTCGAGCCTCCACCAGTGGCGCCGGCCGGACTTCCGCGCTCCGTGACCGTCCGGGGGCGTCGGTGCCGCCCCGGCTGGGTCGCGGGCGACACAGGCGGGCGCCGACGGCACACGCCGTGCGCTCGCCTCGCCCGGGACTCCTGCCCGGCGCCATGGCCGAGCCGAGCACGATCCTTGCTCTCTCTGCGGATGCTCCCTGCCGAGACGGAACTTGCCTCGGCGGGCCGCGGGGTGGATCAGCCACCGTCTCGGGAGTCTGGAGGATCGATGCAGCTACCGACGATTGCTCGCTCGCTCTCGCTGATCGCGCTGGCGATCGGCATGGCGGCCGCCCCCGCAGCGGGGGCGCCTGGCAGGTCATCCTCGCTCTCGCCCCACCTGAGGGACGTGGTCGATCTCGGTCGCGCGCCCACCGCCGAGCGCCATCACGTGGTGGTGAGCCTCGATGTGCGCGACCGCGCGGCGCTCGAGGCCTTCCTCGCCGACGTCCAGGACCCTGCCTCGCCTCGCTACCACGCGTTCCTGAGCCAGGCGGAGTTCGACGCCCTCTACGCGCCCACCCCGGCCGAGGAGGAGGCGGTGGTCGGCCATCTCCGCGATGTCGGGCTGCGGGTCACGACGCGCTTCCCGAACCGGCTGCTGGTCGGCGCGGTGGGCAGCGTCGCGGCGCTCGAGCGGGCCTTCGGGGTGGAGATCCACCGCGTGCAGCGGGCCGGCAAGCTGCACTATGCGGCACTCGACGAGCCCTCGTTCCCCGACGCGATGGCGAGCTACGTCGTGGGAGTGATCGGGCTCGACGACCTGAGCGAGCGGCATCCCCACGTGCGGTCGGTCGAGCCCGCCGTCGCCCCGCGGGCGGCGCTCGGGTCGAACTGCTGCCACCTGAGCCCGAACGACCTCTTCACCTTCTACGACAACACGGCGGCCCTGGCGGGCGCCGGCCAGACCATCGTCATCGCCGGCGCCTACGCGTGGAAAGACACCGACACCTCGGCCTTCAACAGCCAGTGGGGTCTCCCCCAGCTCCCGGCAGGCAGCGGCCAGGTCTGCACCGGCCCGTCGGGGTCCCCGGGCTGCGCGTTCAGCAGTAACAACTCGCTCGAGATCGCGCTCGACGTGGAGTACGCCCACGGCACGGCGCCGGCCGCCCGCATCCTCAACTACATGGCGGCCTCGACCTCCCTCGCCGCCTTCACGACGATGTACAACCGCATCGTGACCGACAATCCCGGTCACGTGGTGTCCACCAGCTGGGGCGCGTGCGAGGCGGGCGTGTCGTCGGCCACGCAGCAGACCGACGACAACATCTTCGCGAACGGCAATGCGATCGGGCAGTCGTGGTTCGCAGCGTCGGGGGACAGCGGGAGCCGCGACTGCAGCAACATCCTCGGCGTCGACAACCCGGCGAACTCGCCGCACGTGATGGGCGTCGGGGGCACGACGCCCGCCTGCGGCAGCGGCCTGACGCCCTCGAGCCCGGGTTGCGGCGGCTACGGCTCGGAGACCGGGTGGAGCGGCTCGGGCGGGGGCGTGAGCCAGGTGTTCGCGCGCCCGGCCTTCCAGCAGGGCTGCGGCGTCCCGGCCGGCACGATGCGGCTCGTCCCCGACGTCGCGCTCGAGGCCAACACCTCGCCGGGCAACTACGTCCTCGAGGGCGGCTCCTGGTACATCGTCGGCGGCACGTCGGACGCGGCGCCGCAATGGGCGGGCCTCGCTGCCGAGCTCGTCCAGCAGCACGGCGGGGCGCTCGGGAACCCGGGCGCGCTCCTCTACGGCCGCTGCGGGACTGCCGCCCTCCATGACATCACGTCGGGCTCGAACGGCGACTACAGCGCGGGCGTCGGCTACGACATGGTGACGGGCCTCGGGAGCTTCGATGCGCGGAACCTGCTCGCCGCGGTGGCTCCGACCAGCACGACGACGACCTCGACCACCACCACCACCACGGCCCCGCCGACCACCACGACGACGACGGCACCACCCATCACCACCACGACGACCACGACCGCGCCGAGCACCACCACGACCACGGCATCGACGAGCAGCACCACGACGACGACGCTCGCCGCGTGCCTCGTGTCCGGTTCCACCTGCACCGGGAACGCCGACTGCTGCTCGAAGAGCTGCAAGCGCAGCCGCCAGGGGAGGGTCTGCAAGTAGCACGCTGCCCCCGGACTGCCTGACGGCGGCCGGCCCGACCCGTTGCGGGTCGTGGCGGCCGCTGGCAGAGCGAGCGGCGCTTCCGGTATATCTCCTGGACCCATGGCGGAGGCGGTCGAGGAGCGGGGGTCGGGAGGACGCCAGGGGGCGCTCCTCGCGCAGTATCTCCGCATCAAGGCGCAGCACCGCCAGGCGATCCTCCTCTTCCGCCTCGGCGACTTCTACGAGATGTTCTTCGCGGACGCCGAGGTGGCCGCGCGGGACCTCGATCTGACGCTCACGGCGCGGAACCGCGGCGACCCGGACGAGGTTCCCCTGTGCGGCTTCCCGGCGCACGCGGCGCAGCCCTACGTCACGCGGCTCCTCGCCAAGGGCCACACGGTCGCGGTCTGCGAGCAGACGCCGGCGCGCGGGCGCGGGCTCATGGAGCGCGAGGTGGTGCGCGTCATCACGCCCGGCACGATCCTCGAGGAGGAGAGCCTCGAGCCGGACGCGCCGAGCCTCCTCGCCGCGCTCGCCGCCGAGGAGGAGCGCTTCGGCATCGCCGTGATCGACTTCGCGAGCGGCGCCTTCCGCGCCACCGAGGTGCATGGCTGGGAGCTCGCGCGCGACGAGCTCGAGCGCCTGGCGCCGCGCGAGCTGCTGCTCGCGCCCGACCTGCCGCCGGCGATCGACGCCGCCTGCCGGGCGGGCCGGCCGTGGGCGACGGCGCCGCTGCCCGAGCCCACCCCGGTCGAGGGCGACCTGCCGCGGCTGCCCGCACGTGCCGCGGGCGGCGTGCTGGCCTACGTCGACGCCGCCTGCCGGCGGCGGCCGGCCCACCTCCGGCCGCCGGAGGCGTACGCCCCGGCCGGCTTTCTCCAGCTCGACGCGGCGACGCGCCGGAACCTCGAGCTGCTGCAGACGCTCGGCGGCGAGCGGCGCGGCTCGCTCCTCTGGGTGCTGGACCAGACGGCCACGCCGATGGGCGCGCGGCGGCTGCGCGAGTGGCTCATCTATCCGCTGCTCGATCCCGCCGCGATCGGCCGGCGGCTCGACGCGGTAGAGGAGCTGGTGGAGCGCCTCGAGCTGCGCGGGGCGCTCGGGGCGGGGCTCGGCCGCATCGGCGACCTCGAGCGGCTCGCGGGGCGGGTCGGTGCGCGCAGCGCCGGTCCGCGGGACGTGGCGCACCTGGCGGTCGCGCTCGGGCGGGTGGGCGAGGCGCAGGCGGCCCTGGCCGGCGCCCGGGCCGAGCTGCTGGGTACCCTCGCCGGCGCGCTCGATCCGCTCCCCGGGGTGGCGGCGGAGATCGCCGCGACGCTCGTCGATGCGCCGCCGCCGCATGCGCGCCTCCCGGGCTTCATCCGACCCGGGCGCGACCGGGAAGTCGACGAGCTGCGCGAGACGGCGCGGGACGCGAGGGGCTGGCTCGCGCGCTTCGAGGCGGCGGAGCGCCAGCGCACGGGCATCGCGTCGCTCAAAGTCCGCCACAACAAGGTCTTCGGCTACTACGTCGAGGTAACGCGCCCGAACCTGCCACTCGTCCCCCCCGACTACGAGCGGCGGCAGACGCTGGTCGGCGCCGAGCGCTTCGTGACCCCGACCCTCCGCCAGCACGAGGCGCGCGTGCTCGGCGCCGAGGAGCGCCTGCGGGCGCTCGAGGTGCACCTCTTCGAGGCGTTACTCGACACCGTGGCGGCGCACCACCCGACGCTCGCGCGCACGGCGGACGCGCTCGCGGCGCTCGACGCGCTCGCCGCCCTGGCCGAGGTGGCGCACCGGCGGGGCTACGTGCGGCCCGCCATCACCCGCGCGCCCACCCTCACCATCCGCGCCGGCCGCCATCCGGTGGTCGAGGCGGTCGCGGGCGGCGGCTTCGTGCCCAACGACACGCGCCTCGATCCCGAGGCGGAGCAGCTCCTCGTCATCACCGGCCCCAACATGGGCGGCAAGTCGACCTACCTCCGGCAGGTCGCGCTCATCACGCTGCTCGCGCAGACGGGCAGCTTCGTCCCCGCGGCAGAGGCGGAGATCGGGCTCGTCGACCGCATCTTCACGCGCGTCGGCGCGAGCGACAACCTGGTGGGCGGCGAGTCGACCTTCATGGTCGAGATGCGCGAGACGGCAAACATCCTGGCCGGGCTCACGCCGCGGAGCCTCGTCGTCCTCGACGAGATCGGGCGTGGCACGAGCACCTTCGACGGCATCTCGATCGCGTGGGCCGTGGCCGAGCACCTGCACGACGCGCTCGAGCGGCCGCGGACGCTGTTCGCGACGCACTACCACGAGCTGACCGCGCTCGGGGCGGAGAAGCCGCGGGTGCGGAACCTCTCGGTGGCGGTCGCGGAGTGGAAGGGCGAGATCGTGTTCCTGCGCCAGATCGTGCCCGGCCCGGCGCCGCGGAGCTACGGGGTCGAGGTGGCGCGCCTCGCGGGCGTGCCGGAGCCGGTGGTGGCGCGGGCGCGAGCGCTGCTGGAAGGGCTCGAGACGGGGCAGGGGCCGGTCGGGCGCGGGCCGGAGCCGGCGGCGGCGCAATTGTCGCTGTTCTCGGCGGACGAGGAGCGCATCCGGCGGGAGCTGGCCGGCATAGACCCGGAGCGGCTGACGCCGCTCGAGGCGCTGGCGGTGCTGGCGCGGCTCGTGGAGATGGCGGGGCGATGAGGGGCTCGCGGCGTTCGAGCCGGTCGCAGATCAGTGCAGCATGGGCTCCGCCGGCTCGACCGGCCTTGCCTCGGCCTTCGCCTTCGGCAGCTCGAACCAGAAGACCGAACCCGCGCCGGGCTTCGAGCTCACGCCTGCCTCGCCGCCGTGCGCTTCCGCGAGTCTGCGCACGGTCGCGAGGCCGAGGCCGAGGCCCGCGACGCCGTAGTTCCCGCCGCGCACGTACGGCTCGAAAATCCTCCCCAGGAGCTCGGGAGCGACGCCGGGGCCCGTGTCCTCGACCTCGAATCGCAGGCGAGCGCCGCGGTCCACGACGCGGATCTCGACCTCCCGCGGGAGGCTCTCGCCCATGTACTTGAGGGCGTTTCGCGCGAGGTTCGACACGAGGCTCGTCAGGATGCCCGGCTCGCAGGCGACCGCCTCGTTGGGAAGGGGTTGCACGAGGAGAGACACACGGCCCTGGCACGCATCCTCGCGCAGCTCATCGACGACTTCCTCGACCACTTCGCGGACGTCCGCGCGCGCGCCCGGCTCGGGCTTGGCCGCCGCCCGCGCGAACGCGAGGAGCCCGTCCGTCAGCGCCTCGACGCGTTTGAGCGCGCGCTGACCCCGCGCGAGCGACGCGGTTGCCTTCTGGTCGGCGGAGCGCGCGGCGGCGGAGAGCGAGAACTGCACCACCTGGAGCGGGCTCAGGATGTCGTGCGCCACGCGGCCGCTGAACGACTCGAGCTCGTCGGCGCGCCGCTTGAGGAGCCGTTCGTTCTCCGCAGTCAGGAGTTGCGCGCGCCGAAGGACCCGCCACAGGAGTGCGGCCGCGAAGACGGCGAACACCCCGCACATCGCGTCGAGCGCCCAACCCAGGACGATCGCCCGGTGCCGGATCGCCTTGATGTCGCGGGCGAGCGCGCCGCCCCGCTCGGCGTTGAAGCGGATGCCGCGGTAGGCGATCTCGACGATCGTGTCGGCCGTGTGCCGAACGTCCTCGTCCAGGGTCCGCCGTGCTCGGGCGTAGCTGCCGAGCTCCACCTGGTCCATTGCCCGCTGGGCGGCGCGCTGGTAGGCGAGCGACGCGGCCTGGAGCTCCTCACGCAGCCCCTCCTCGTCCGGCAAGCGCGGCAGGAGGAGGTAGCGCCGTTCGTCGTCGGTCAGTCGCTGGAGCGAGGCCTCGACCGCGGCGTCGTCGGCCTTTCGTCCGCTCGCATGCTTTTCGAGCCAGTCCCCGAGCAGGAACTCGCTCTGCCATACCTCGCTTCGCAGCGCGGCGAGATGCTCGATGCTGGGCGCGGCGTTCGAGACGATGGCGTCCGAGGCGAGGTCGACGTCGCGTGACGCGTACTGCTCCAGGACGCCGGCGGCTACAAAGCTCGCGACGACAGTAGCGAACGCGCCGAACAGCAATCTCGACGAGTTGATGCGCATGGCCGTGCTCCAAGACTGGAGATTACCTACCACACCGGACGCGCAGAGCGTACATGCGCATGAAGTGGTCGCCTCAAGGTGCCGGGGCGTACCTCCGGGAGGGGGCGTGCCAGCTGGCTCCCGGGGGCTCCTTGATTCCCTCCCCCGGCTTCCCTATCCTCGCTGCCCGTGCGGAAGGGGTGGTGGTGGTGGTGGACCGCGCCGCTCGGTGCGAGCCTCGCCCTGGCTGCGGCGCACGGTGACGCGGCCGAGCTGCGGCGCTTGGAGGTGACGCCGGCCCCCGGGGGTGCGACCGCGGTCCTGCTGCTCTCGGCCCCGGTCCGGGCCACGGTCCGCGACGTTGCCGCTGCGGACGGGACGCCGGCGCGCGTGTACGTCGATCTCCCGCGCGGGACCCGCCTCGGTCGCGGGGCGCTCCGCGCCGTGCGGGCGTCGGCGCCGGTCGGGCGGGCGCGGGTCGGTGTGGGAGAGCGCGGCCAGGTCCGCGTCGTGCTCGACCTCGAGTCGCCGGCGACCTACCGGGTGCAGGGTGACGGGCGCCGGCTCGCGCTCGCGTTCGCGTTCGCCGCGCTGGCCGAGCGCCCGGCGCCCGCCGCGCCCGCGCCCACCGTCCGTGCCCCCCCGCTTCACCCGCGCCCGCGGATCGTCCTCGACCCCGGCCACGGCGGGCACGACCCCGGCGCGCGCGGCTACGCGGTCGAGAAGGACGTGACGCTCGCCATCGCGAAGCGTCTCGCCGTGCTGCTCCGCGAGAGCCTCCACGCGGACGTCGTGCTCACCCGCAGCGCCGACACGACGCTCCCCCTCGCCGCCCGCACCGAGCGCGCCAACGCCGAGGGCGCGGATCTCTTCGTCTCCATCCACGCCAACGCGAGCCCGCGCCGGCAGCGCCACGGGGTGGAGACCTACTACCTCGACAACGCGCACGACCGCGGCACCATCCGGCTCGCCGCGATGGAGAACGGGCTCAGCCTCCCGACGCCCGCGCGCGGTGGCGCCGAGCTGCGCTACATCGTGAGCGACCTGGTGCAGGCGGCGAAGATGGAGGAGTCGATCGCCCTCGCCACCGCCGTGCAGCGCGGCCTGGTCGACCATGTCGGCGCGCGCTACCGCGGCGTCGCCGACCTGGGGGTGAAGCGGGGCCCGTTCTACGTGCTCGTGGGGGCCTACATGCCGTGCGTGCTGGTGGAGACCTCCTTCCTCACCAACCCCACCGAGGGACGGCGGCTCGCCGCCCCCGCCTATCGCGACGCGGTGGCCGAGGGCATCGAGACCGGCGTCGCCCGCTTCCTCGCCGACGCGCGACGCGCGCGGACGCTATAGGAGGCTGTCCGGGTAGGCATGGCGGATGCGGCGAACGATCCGGGGACAGCGTCCTGAGCGCGCAGCCCTGGAGCCTCGCGTGCAAGCAGGCTATCGTCGCTCGGTGATCCTCGCCCGGCCGCCCAGCTTCACGCCGTTCGCCAGCGCGGCGCTGCTGCCCGAGGCGCTGGAGGACGTGGCGCGCGCCGGCGCCGTCGCCCGCGAGTACCTCGGGCGGGTGCGGGCCGAGGTGCGTGCGCGTCACGAGACGGGGGCGGGCGGGCTCGAGCTGGTGGCCGCCTACACGGACGCGGTCGACCGCCTGGTGCGCTTCCTCTGCACCAACGCGAGGGCGCACTTCATGTCGCGCTTCGCGCGCCTCAACCAGCAGTGCACGGTCATCGCCCAGGGCGGCTACGGGCGGGGCGAGCTCAACCCCGCCTCCGACATCGACCTCCTCTTCCTCTACCCTTGGAAGGTGAACCCGTACGTCGAGACGGTCGCCGAGGTGATCCTCTACGCGCTCTGGGACGCGGGGCTCCAGGTGGGCAACGCGCTGCGCAACATCCGCGAGTGCGAGCGGCTCTCGGGGCGCGATCTCAAGGTCAAGACGGCGCTCTTGGACGCGCGCTACCTCGCGGGCGACGAAGCGCTCTACGCCGACTTCGACCGCCGCATGCTGGAGGAGGTCTGGGGCCAGAACCCGACGCACTTCTTCAAGGAGAAGCTCGCCGAGAACAACGACCGCCACGCGCGCTCGGGCAACTCGGTCTACCTTCTCCAGCCGCAGCTGAAGGACGGGCAGGGCGGGCTGCGCGACCTGCACACCGCGCTCTGGATGGCCAAGGTCCGCTTCAAGGTGCGGAGCTTCCGGGAGCTGGTGACGCTCGGGGTGATCGGCGAGGCGGCCGTCGCCGAGCTGGAGACGGCGCTCGACTTCCTGTGGCGCGTCCGCAACGCGCTCCACCTGGCCGCCAACGGCCACCAGGACCAGCTCACCTTCGACCTCCAGGAGCGGATCGCGCCGACGCTCGCCTTTGGCGAGGACCGCGCCGGCGTCGAGGCGTTCATGCGCGCGTACTACGAGCACGCGACCACGGTGGCGCGCTTCGGCGAGGCCGTCATCGCGCGCTGCCTGCAGCCGGCCGAGCCCTACCGCGGCACGCACCCGACGAGCCGCGTGGTTCGCGACGGCATGCGCATCCAGGGGCGCACGCTCTCGGTCGCCGGCCGCGAGGTCTTCGTGGAGGAGCCCGCCGCGCTCGTGCACGTCTTCGCCGAGGCGCAGCGCCACGGCGTCACGCTCTCGGCGGCCACGCGGGAGCTCATCCGCGAGTGCCTCCCGCTGCTCGCCCCCGAGCGGGCGACGCCGGCGGTCGCGGACGCGTTCCTCGGCATCCTCCGGGCCAAGGGCCACGTCTACGAGACGCTCTTCGAGATGCACAAGCTCGGTGTGCTGAAGGAGGTCGTCCCGGAGTTCGGGCACATCGACTGCCTGATCGCGAAGGACCCGTTCCACGTCTACACCGTCGATCACCATTCGCTGATGGGGGTGCGCGAGGTGGAGCGCCTGCGGGCCGGCGAGTTCGCGCGCACGCTCCCGCACCTGACGCAGGTGATGAACGAGCTGCCGCGGCCGGAGCTCCTCTTCCTGGGCATGATGTTCCACGACGTCGGCAAGGGGCATGGGCACGACCACGCGGGCCGCGGTGCGCGCATGATGGGGGACATCGCGGCGCGCCTCGGGCTCAACGAGGACGAGAGGGCGGCGTGCGAGTTCCTGGTCCAGCACCACCTCCTCATGTCGCACCTGGCCCAGCACCGCGACGTGGACGACGACCAGCTGATCGTCGACTTCTGCCGGACGGTCGGCAGCGTCGACAACCTCCAGCGGCTCTACATCCTGACCTACGCCGACATGCGTGCCGTGGGGCCGGGCGTGTGGAACAACTGGCGCGACACGCTGCTCGCGGACCTCTACCTCCGCGCGCGTGAGTTCCTCGAGAAGGGGGCGGTCGAGCCCGAGGACCGCGCCGCCCGGGCGATGCGGGTGCGGGCGCGCATCGCGGCGGCGGCGCCCGCCGCGGCCCGCGCCGAGGTGGAAGCGTTCGCGGCCAGCATGCCCGACGGCTACTTCCTCGGCACCCCCGAGGACACGATCCCCCAGCACGTCGACCTCCGCCGCCGCTTCGCCGCGGCCGAGGCGGCCGGCGAGCGGCCCCCGGTGGCCACCCAGCTCGCCCACTTCCCCGAGCGCGACTACAGCGAGTTCGCGGTCTGCACGCGCGACCGCCCGGGTCTCTTCGCGATGCTGTCCGGCGCGCTCGCCGCGCACGGCATGAACATCCTGGCCGCGCGCATCACCACCAGCCGCGACGGGGTGGCGCTCGACGCCTTCCGCATCTCGCACGACGAGGGCGACGGCGCGCCCGACGCGGAGCGCTGGGAGCGCGTCGAGGGGGCCCTCCGGCGGGTGCTGGCGGGCGAGGTGAACGTCGAGGAGCTGGTCGAGCGCTCGGCGCGGCCCTCGATCCTCGCGCGGCGGCGGCGCCGGGTCCCGACCAACGTCGAGATCCACAACGAGGTGTCGCGCGAGTACACGGTCGTCGACGTCTACACCGGCGATCGGGTCGGGCTCCTCTTCACCATCACGAACACGCTCTACCACCTCTGGCTCGAGATCCACCTCGCCAAGATCACCACCATGGTCGAGCAGGTGCTCGACGTCTTCTACGTGACCGACCACGAGGGGCGGAAGATCGAGGACCCCGCGCGCCTCGAGACCGTCCGCCAGGAGCTCATGCGGGCGCTCGAGAACGAGCCGGTGCCGGCCGCGGCGCAGGCGGCGGGCGCGTGAGCCTCGACCAGGCGGTCGACGCCTACCTGGACCACGTCGCGACCGAGCGGGGGCTCGCCCGCAAGACCGTCGAGGCCTATGCGCGCGACCTCGCGGCCTTCACGCGCTCGCTCCTCGCGCGCGGCGTGCGGAGCCCTGCCCGCATCGGCGCGACCGAGGTCCGCGCCCATCTGGCGGGGCTCGCGGAGCACGGCCTCTCCGCCCGGAGCCAGGCGCGGGCGCTCGCTGCGGTGCGCGGCCTGACGCGCTTCCTCGCCCAGCGCGGCGTGCTGGCCGACGACGTGCTCCGCCACGTGCGCGTCCGCCGCCCGCCCGCCCGCCTCCCGCGCGCGCTCGGCACGGGCGAGGTCGGCTCGCTCCTGACCCAGCCGGACCACCGGTGTCGCGGGCTCCGCGACCGGGCGCTGCTCGAGCTGCTCTATGCCTGCGGCCTCCGGGTCTCGGAGGCGACCCGGCTGCGCGGGGCGCAGGTGAACCTCGCCGCGGGCTTCGTGACCGTCCTCGGCAAGGGCGGCAAGGAGCGCGTGGTGCCGCTCGGGCGGCACGCGCGCGCGGCGCTCGAGGCGTACGTCCAGCAGGAGCGGCCGCGGCTGCTCCGCGGCCGGCCGAGCCCGTTCGTTTTCCTCGGGCCCGGCGGGCGGCCGCTCACGCGCCAGGCGGTGTGGAAGCTCGTCGGCCGCCGCGCGCTCGCCGCCGGCCTCGGGCGCCGCGTCTCGCCGCACACGCTGCGGCACACGTTCGCGACGCACCTCCTCACCGGCGGCGCTGACCTCCGCATCGTGCAGACGCTCCTCGGACACGCCGACATCGGCACGACGCAGGTCTACACGCACGTGGCACCAAGCCGGCTGCGCGAGGTGCACCGGCGGCACCACCCGCGGGCGTGAGGCGCGGGGGGCCCGGTGGCCCGCGCGTTGACCGGCGACGGTTTTGTACAGGATGGATGTGCATGACCGTCCTGCCGATCGGAGAGGCGCGGCGCCGGCTGCCCGAGCTGGTGCGGAAGGTGGCGGGCGGCCACGCTCCCATCCTCATCGGCAGGCGCGGCCGCTGCGAGGCGATCCTGGCGGCCGCGGCCGGGGCCCGGGACGCGGTCGTACGGCGGCCGCTTGAAGGACTGGTAGAGATCGTGGGGGCCTGGAAGGACGTCGAGCGGGCTCAGGAGGAGATCCGCAACGAGATCGCGGCGTCTCTGGACCGGACCGCGCGCCTCATCGCGGGGAAGCCTCCGAAGCGGCCGACTCGGCGCCGCCGGCGCGGATGAACCTCGTCGCAGATACGCACGTGCTCGTGTGGTATCACTCGGGGCAGCTCCGCCGCCTCAGCCGCCGTGCCCGGCACGCGTTTGCCGAGGCGGAGGCGGCGCGGTGGAGCCTCCGAGTTCCGACCGTCGTCCTCATGGAGATGGTCCTGCTCGAGGAGCGGGGGCGGATACGACTCTCGTATCGCGAACTCCGCGAGCAGCTTTCGATCCGTCCGGGCATACCGATCGAGCCGCTCACGCCGGAGGACGTGGACGAGGCGCGCGCGCTGGCGGCGCTCCGCGATCCGTTCGACCGTCTGATCGTGGGCACCGCCCGGCGTCTCGGCCTCGCCTTGCTGACGAACGACCCGGCGATCACCGGGGCCGGCGCGGTGGCCGCGCACGGGTGAGAGGCGGGGCAGAAGGCTTGGGATAGGTCAGCATGTGGAACACCCGCCTTGGTGCGTGGGGTCAGGCCGAGAGCCGAACAGCGGGCGAACGGCCCTGCTTCCCGGGCGCCGCTCGATTCCTTGCATCGTGGCGACTGGGCGAGTACGACCCGGGTCGATCGACCATGGGCTGGAGGACGGACGGACCGTCGGTGCGTGTGTGTCCCGTCGTGGCTCTGCTCGCCGCCGTCGTGTTCGTGCTGGCCGGTGGTGCGGCACACTCGGGGACGTCGCCTCCGAAGCCGCGGAACATCCTGTTCATCCTGACCGACGATCTCGACCGCGCCGAGGTGTCCGTGATGCCGAGGCTGAAGGCGCTGATTGCCGCCCGCGGCGCCAGCTTCAGGAACTTCTTCGTGAGCGTGTCGCTCTGCTGCCCCTCGCGAGCGACGTGCCTGCGCGGGCAGTACTCCCACAACACGGGCGTCCAGACGAATGGCGGGACGAACGGGGGATTCGAGACCGCCCACGCGCTCGGCATCGAGCAGTCCACCGTGGCGACGTGGCTGCACGACGCGGGGTACCGCACGGCGCTCATCGGGAAATACCTGAACGGGTATCCGAACACGGCGGGGGTCGCGTACGTGCCGCCGGGGTGGGACGAGTGGGACAGCCCCTCGCATGGGGATCCCTACAGCGAGTTCAACTACACGCTGAACGAGAACGGGACGCAGGTGGCGTACGGCGCCGGCGCCGGCGACTACGGGACGGACGTGTACGCCCGCAAGGCCGCCGAGTTCATCACCGCAGCGGCGCGCGAGGGCCGTCCCTTCTTCGTCTACCTCGCCCTGTACGCGCCCCACCAGCCTGCCACGCCCGCTCCTCGACACGCCAAGCTCTTCCCCCGCGCGCGGGCCCCGCGGACCCCGAGCTGGAACGAGACCGACGTGAGCGACAAGCCGCAGTGGCTCCGGGGAGCTCCCCTCATGACGCCCGACGTCGAGCGGCAGGTGGACGCTCTCTATCGCCGCCGGCTCCGGTCGCTGCAGGCGGTCGACGAGGCGATCGCGACGCTCGTCGCGACCCTCCGCACGAACGGCCAGCTGAGAGACACATACATCGTCTTCACCTCCGACAACGGCTTCCACCTGGGGCAGCATCGCCTGCCGAGCGGCAAGCAGACTGCCTACGAGGAGGACATCCACGTCCCGCTGATGGTGCGCGGACCGGGCGTCGCGTCCCGGACGACCGTGTCCGACCTCGCCGGAAACGTCGACCTCGCACCGACGTTCGCCGACCTGGCAGACGTCGCGTTCCCTCCCTTCGTGGACGGACGCTCGCTGGCGCCTCTCCTGCACCGTCGGGCGCCAGCGTCGCGCCGTTGGCGGCGCGCGTACCTCGTCGAGCGCTGGCAGGAGAGCGTCACCGCGCCCACGGCGCGCAGCGACGCGCCGCTCGAGCCGCTGGACGCCGATGCGCCGGGCCCGCGCGCGCGCCGGCGCCGCGCCGCCGCCTTGAACTTCAGCCCGGAGTACCACGGCATCCGCACGCGCCGTCATCTGTACGTCGAGTACGAGACCGGCGAGCGGGAGCTGTACGATCTCCGCCGCGACCCCGCCGAGCTGCACAACGTCGCCGCCACCGCTCGCCGTCGGCTCCTGCGCCGGCTCGCCGATCGCCTCGCTCGCCTGAAGACGTGCCAGGGCGCCGGCTGCCGGGATGCGGAGGAGCGGCGGTGATCCGCCCGACGGGAGGGGAGGCGCCATGTTGAAGCTCGTCTTCCCCCTCCGCCGCCTGCCCACCTTGAGCCGCGAGCAGTTCCAGAAATACTGGTACGAGACGCACGGCCCGCTCGTCCGGCAGCACGCGCAGGCGCTCCGCATCCGGCACTACGTGCAGCTGCACACGCTGGACGATCCGATCAACGCCGCCCTGCGGGAGAGCCGTGGTGCGCAGGAGCCGTACGACGGCGTGGCGGAGCTCTGGTGGGAGAGCCGCGACGACCTCGAGGCGGCGCTCGGCACCCCCGAGGCCCAGGAGGCCGGCCCGCGCGCTCCTCGAGGACGAGGAGCGCTTCATCGACCTCGCGTGCTCGGCGCTCTGGCTCGGGACCGAGCGCCCGATCATCGCGTCCTGACGCGCGAGCGCCGGACGGGCCCCGGAGTAGTTTATTTGCGCGCCCCCCGACCGGCCGGTAGACTCCTGCGATGCTGCCGGGTGCCCAGGTGATCGCCGAGGTGGCGGTCGTCGCCGTGCTGATCCTGGCCGCCATCGTCTTCCACGAGGTGGCCCACGGCGCTGTCGCCTACGCCTTCGGCGACCCGACCGCGGCGCGCGCGGGCCGGCTCACGCTGAACCCGATCCCCCACATCGACCCCTTCGGGACGGTCATCCTGCCGGGCCTGCTCCTGCTGCTGCCGCGGCTGCTCGGGACGCCGGGGTTCGTCTTCGGATACGCGCGCCCCGTGCCGGTGAACTTCGCACGCCTTCGCCGCCCGCGCCGGGACGCCGTCCTCGTGGCGCTGGCGGGCCCGGCGACCAACCTGCTGCTGGCCACCGCGAGCGCGTTCGTGCTGCGGCTGCTGCCCCCGCCGGAGGAGGCGACGGCGGCCACGGTCGTGCTCCACCACGCGGCCCTGGCGTCGCTCGCCGTCAACTGCGTCCTCGCCGTGTTCAACCTGCTCCCCGTGCCGCCGCTCGACGGCGGGCGGGTGCTGACGGCGTTTCTGCCGGCGGGTGCGGCCCGCGCGCTCGCGCGGATGGAGGGCGTCGGCCTGGTGATCGTTCTGCTCGTCGTCATGAACAGCAACGTGGTCGTCCGGCTCGTCCGTCCCCTGATGGCCTTCCTGCTCCGGATGGTCCGCTAGCGATGGCGCGCATCATCGTGAGCGGCGCGCGCCCCACCGGACGCCAGCACCTCGGGAACTACCACGGGGCGCTCAAGAACTGGCTCCGCCTCCAGGACGAGCACCGCTGCTTCTTCTTCGTCGCCGACTGGCACGCGCTGACGACCGACTGGGCGTCGCCCGAGGCGCTCGAGGAGAACACCGTCGAGATGGTCCTCGACTGGCTCGCGGTGGGCCTCGATCCCGCGCGCGCCACGCTCTTCCGGCAGTCGGCGGTGAAGGAGCACGCCGAGCTCTACCTACTCCTCGGCATGCTCACCCCCGTGCCCTGGCTCGAGCGCAACCCCACCTACAAAGAGCAGCGCGCCGAGCTCCAGGACCGCGACCTGTCGACCTACGGGTTCCTGGGCTACCCGGTGCTCCAGGCGGCCGACGTCCTCATGTACCGGGCCTGGGGCGTCCCGGTCGGCATCGACCAGGCGCCGCACATCGAGCTGACGCGCGAGATCGCGCGGCGGTTCAATGCGACCTACGGCGACATCTTCCCCGAGCCGCGGACGCTGCTCACCGACACGCCCCGGATCGCCGGCACCGACGGCCGCAAGATGAGCAAGAGCTACGGCAACGCCGTCTTCCTGACCGACACGGCGAAGGACGTCGAGCAGAAGCTCTCGCGCATGATCACGGACCCGCGCCGCGCGCGGCGCACCGACCCCGGCGACCCGAACGACTGCCCGGCCTTCCAGTCCTTCCACCGCCACTACTGCACGCCCGAGGAGCTGCGCTACCAGGAGGAGGGCTGCCGCACGGCGGGCATCGGCTGCCTCGAGTGCAAGCAGATCATGATCAAGCACGTGCAGGCGGAGCTGGAGCCGATCCGCGCCCGGCGCGCGCGCCTCGAGCCCGCCGACGCCCGCGCCGCGCTCGAGGCGGGCAACGCGACGGCCCGCGCCGTGGCGGCCGAGACCATGGCGCAGGTGCGCAAGGCGGTCGGCCTGTGAACCCGTCCTGCACCGTGCGGCTCCCCATCTTCGAGGGCCCGCTCGACCTCCTCCTCCACCTGATCAAGAAGAACGAGGTCCAGATCACCGACATCCCGATCGCCAACATCACGGACCAGTATCTCGCCATGCTGGAGGAGCTGCCCGAGCTGAACCTGGATGGCGCGGGCGAATACCTCGTCATGGCGGCGACCCTCATGTACATCAAGAGCCGGATGCTGCTGCCCTCGACGGGCGAGGACGAGGAGGCCGAGGAGGACCCGCGCGCCGAGCTGGTGCAGCAGCTGGTCGAGTACCAGCGCTTCCGCGAAGTCGCCGTCGCGCTCGGCGAGCGGAGCGTCCTCTATCGCGACGTGTTCGCGGCCCCAGGCGAGGCGCTGCTGCCCGGCGGCGACGACGAGACGCCGCCGGTGCGCGATGCGAGCCTGGCCGACCTGCTCGACGCGCTGCGCGACGTCCTCCGGCGCACCCGCCCGCCCGGCGCGCACGACGTCCAGCGCGAGCGGCTCTCGATGCGCGAGTGCGTGTCGCGTATCCTGGCCCGGTTCGTGCCGAGCCCGAAGCGTGAGTTCGCGAGCCTGTTCGCGTCCGACGCCGACCGCGCCGAGGTGATCGTCGTCTTCCTGGCGCTCCTCGAGCTGATCCGGTTGGGCGTCCTGCGCGCTCGACAGGCGGAGCGCTTCGGGCCGATCGCGCTCGAGCTGGCGGTGGGGACGGTCGAGGAGGCGGCGGAGCGCGTGCGCGACCTGGGAGAGATCGAGGACCGGAGGGGAGGGGAGGGGCGACATGGAGACGCCAGGGTTGGTGATCGGTAGCGAGAACGGGAGCCGCAACGGCAGCGGCGCCCAGGCGGCGCCGGACGGAGACGGCGGCGTGACGGGCGCCGAGGATCTCGGGCGCCTGCCCGCGCTGGTGGAGAGCCTGCTCTTCGCCGCGGGGCGGCCGGTTCCCATTTCCGAGCTGGTCGAGGCGCTCGACGGGCCGAGCCGCGCCGAGGTCCTGCGCGCACTCGAGCACCTGGTGGCGAGCTGCGAGCGCGAGGGGCGCGGGCTCCGGCTCGTGCAGGTGGCGGGCGGCTGGCAGCTGCGCACGCCGGCGGAGCACGCCCCGTGGATACGCCGGCTCCTGCGCGAGCGGCCACCGCGGCTCTCGCGCCCGATGCTCGAGACGCTCGCCGTCGTCGCCTACCGCCAGCCGTGCACGCGCATCGAGATCGAGGCGGTGCGCGGCGTGGACGCCGAGGCGGTGCTCACCACGCTCATCGAGCGGCGCCTGGTGCGCATCGTCGGCCGCAAGGAAGCCCCCGGGCGCCCGCTCCTCTACGCCACGACGCGCGAGTTCCTGGAGGTCTTCGGCCTGCCCGACCTGAAGGCGCTGCCGCCGCTCCGTGACCTGGGCCAGGGTGCCACGCTGCTCGCGGCGAGGGAGCCCGAGGTGGGCCCCGGGGGGGTGGAGGTCAGGCTCGCGTCGCCGCCCGCGCCGGGCGAAGACGTGTAGCCGCTGGCGGAGCGCCTGCAGAAGATCCTGAGCGCTGCGGGCGTCACCTCGCGGCGCCATGCCGAGGCACTCATCCTGGCCGGCCGGGTCACGGTGAACGGCGCCGTGGTGCGCGCGCTCGGCACGCGCGCCGATCCCGCGCGCGATACGATCGCGCTCGACGGCGAGCGCATCCCAGCGCCGGGCCCGCCCCGCACCGTCGTGCTGCACAAGCCGCGCGGGGTGGTGAGCACGCTCGCGGACCCCGAGGGGCGGCCGACGGTGGCGGCGCTGGTCGCGGGCGCGGGGCGGCGGCTCTATCCGGTCGGCCGTCTCGACGTGAGCTCGAGCGGCCTGCTCCTGCTCACCGACGATGGCGCGCTGGCCGCGAGCCTCCTCCATCCCCGGCGCGCCCTGGCGCGGGTCTACCGCGTGAAGGTGCGCGGCGCGCCGCCCGAAGATGCGATCACGCGCCTCAGGCGCGGCGTGCGCCTGGAGGACGGCAAGACCGCGCCCGCGCGCGTGCGCGTGCTCGGGCGGCTCCCGACCAAGACCTGGCTCGAGGTGACCGTGTTCGAGGGGCGGACCCACCTCGTCCGGCGCATGTGCGAGGCGGTCGGGCATCAGGTCGACAAGCTGGCGCGGCTGCGGCTCGGGCCGATCGCGCTCGGCACGTTGCCGCCCGGCGCGTGGCGGGACGTGACCCCGCGCGAGCTCGCCGCGCTGCGCGCCGCGGCGGGCCTCAGGCCCCGCGCAGGCGGCGGCGCCCCGGCACCGCCACGCCGAGCGCGCGACACGCGCCCCAGAAGACCGCGACCGCGACCGGGATCACCGCCGCCAGTCGCAGCCCATGCTGAAGCGTCCGCGCCGCCGGGAGCGCGCCCGCCAGGCCGGTGTCCACGCCCCAGGCGACCGCGGCCATGACCGCGGTCGCGAGCGCGATGCGGCCGATGGCCGCCGCCCGCCCGAAGCCCCCGACCCGGCGGCGGAGCACGACCAAGAGGATGCCGAAGTTGCCGAGCGCGACGGCAGAGGTGGCGAGCGCGAGCCCCACGTGCCCGAAGCCGAGCCGCCGCACGAAGAGCCAGTTGAGGACGTAGTTGGTGACCATCGAGAGGACGCTCACCCGCATCGGCGTGCGCGCGTCGTCGAGCGCGTAGAAGGCCGGCGCCAGGACCTTGATGCCGGCGTAGCCCGCGAGGCCGAGCGCGTAGCCCGCCAGCGCCCGGGCCGCCGCGTCCGTGTCGGGCGGGGCGAAGCGCCCGTGCTCGTAGATGAGGCCGATCACGGGGACACCCATCAGCGCGAGCCCGGCGGCAGCGGGCAGGCAGAGGAGCGCCACCAGCTCGAGCGCCTGCCCGACCGTGGTGCGGAAGGCCCGCGTGTCGCCGCGCGCCCCGTGGCGCGACACGAGCGGCAGCGTCACCGTCCCGATCGCCACGCCGAAGACGCCGATCGGGAGCTGCATGAAGCGGAAGGCGACGTTCAGCCACGAGACCGGGCCGTTCCCGAGGTAGGAGGCGAAGTTGTTGTTGACGAACACGTTCACCTGCACGGCGGCCGCGCCGATGGTGGCGGGCCCCATGAGCCGCATCACCTGCCGCAGCCCCGGGTCGCGCAGGGCGACGAGCGGCCGGTAGCGGAAGCCGACCCGCCAGAGCGACGGCACCTGCGCGAGGAGCTGGAGGAGGCCGCCCGCGAGCGTGCCGATCGCCATCCCCGTCATGGCGCGCGTCGCGAGCCCCGGGTCGGGCGCCGGCCCGCGGCCGAGGATACCCGCCAGGTAGCCGGGCGCGAGCCACGCCGCGCACCCGAGCCCGCCCACGATCGAGCCCAGGTTGAAGAAGGCCGAGGCCGCCGCCGGCACGCCGAAGACGTGGCGCGTGTTGAGGACGCCCATCGCCACCGCCGCGAGGGCGACCAGGAGCAGGAACGGGAACATGATGCGCGTCAGCTCGACGGTCAGCTCGGCCTTGCCAGGGATGGCGGCGAAGCCGGGCGCGATGGCGGTGACCAGCGCGGGCGCGAGCCAGATGCCGGCGAGGGTGAGGGCGCCCACCACCATCGCGAGCGCATTCACGACCAGGTTGGCGAGCCGCCAGGCCGCGGCCTCGCCCTCGTGCTCGAGCCGCCAGGTGAAGGTGGTGACGAAGGCCGCCGAGAGCGCCCCCTCGGCGAACAGGTCGCGGAGCAGGTTCGGGATGCGAAAGGCGGTGATGAAGGCGTCGAGCTCGCGGCCCGCGCCGAAGAAGACGGCGAACACCTGCTCGCGCACGAGCCCGAGGATGCGGCTCGCGAACACGGCCGCGCTCACCACCCCCGCGCGCCGCGCGAGCTGCGCACTCCCGCCGGTCTCGACGGGCGACAGCGCCGCCGCCCTCTCCTCCGCTCCCATCGCGCCCCCGGGCTCGATACGCGAAGGCCCGTGCGGCCGCAAGCGCGCTAGCCCGACGCCTGCGCCACACGCGCGCCCGCCGCACCGACCGGCAGCGTGATGCGGAAGGTGCTCCCGGCGCCGGACGTGCTCTCGACGTCGATCCGCCCGCCGTGGGCGGCGACGACCGAGTGGCTGACAGCGAGCCCGAGCCCGGTCCCGCCGCCCACGTCCTTGGTGGTGAAGAACGGGTCGAAGATGCGACCGAGGACGTCGGGCGGGATGCCCGCCCCGTCATCGCGGATCGCGACGCTCACGCCGGCGCCGTCGGCGCGGGTCGTGATCCAGATGTCGCCGGTGCCGGCGATCGCATCGCAGGCGTTGGCGAGCAGGTTCATGAACACCTGGTTCAGCTGGCCCGGATCGCACTCGACCGGGGGCAGCGTGCCGTAGTCGCGGTGGATCGCGATGCGCTCGCGCCAGCGCGGCTCGAGGAGGCGGAGCGTCACCTCGAGGCCCTCGTGCAGGTCGGCGGCCTTGCGCGCCGCCTCGCCGAGACGGGAGAAGCTCCGCAGGTCCTTCACGATCGCCGCCGTCCGCGCGGCGCCGCGCGCCATGATGCCAGCCAGCTCCTCCGCCTCGCGCAGCGCCCCCTGGGTTTGCGGGGGGGCGATGGCCGCCGCCTGCCGCAGGTGCCGGGTGAGGGGCGCGATGCTGGTCGAGATGAAGCTCACCGGGTTGTTGATCTCGTGCGCGACGCCGGCGACCAGGCGGCCGAGCGAGGCCATCTTCTCGGAGTGGACGAGCCGGGTCTCCGCGCTCTTGAGCTCGCCATAGGCCTGGGCGAGCTCGCGGTTCGCCTGCTCGAGCTGCGCGGTGCGCTCGCGCACGCGATCTTCCAGCCGCGCGTTCAGCTCGACCACCGCCTCGTAGGTGCGCGCGTTCTCGAGCGCGATCGCCGCCTGCTGGGCGAGAGCGCGCAGGAACTCGGCGTCGCCCGCGGTGTAGAAGAGGCCGCTCAGCTTGCTGCCCGCGGTGAGGACGCCCACCAGCTCGCCGCGCAGGCGGAGCGGCACGGCGACCTCCGCCCCGAGCGTGGTGAGGGCCGCACGTACCGCCTCGTGCGTCGCCGGGTCGGGATAGAGCTCGGCGGGGTCGTACACGGTGGTGAGGCGGCCCTCGCCGAGCGTGCGGCGGAGCACCCGCGGTACGCCCCGGCCGTCGCCGGTCTCGGCGAGGCGGCCGTCGGGCTCGCGCACGAACAGGTGGGTGGCGGCGTTGGGAATCGCATGCGCGACGGCCGCACGCACGAGGGCGACGATGCGCTCCCGTTGGAGCGCCGAGGCGAGCTGGCCGCCGACCGCCGCCAGCTCGCGTGCGCCGTCGTAGGCGGTGCGGAAGAAAACGCGGTCGACGAACGCCTGGAGGCGGGTGCGGAGCGGGTTGAAGACGAGGAGGACGGCGAGAGTGAAGAGGAGGGGGAAGAAGACCGAGTCGGTGACGGCGTTGGCCTCGAGGACCAGGTTCAGGACAACGACCGAGCCGACGTAGGCCGCTCCGACGGCGCCCGTGAGCACGAGGTAGTAGGCGCCGCGCTTCACCATCGCGTCGATCTCGAAGAGGTCGTGTTTGACGATGGCGTAGGCGAGCGACAGCGCGAAGAGGAAGGGCGTGAAGGCGGCGATGTTCATCGCAACCCGCCCCCACTGGACGGCCGAAACGAGGAGGACCAGGCCTGGTAGGCCAAACCCGAACAGCGTGCCAAGAGTCGTCACCCGGACCCGTTGGCGTGCGAGCTGAGAGCGCCCGCTCCAGTACTCGGAGAAAAAACGAATCCCTAGGAACACACCGACCAGGCCGAGGTAAAGCATGTTGAACATTAAAATAGTCGAGAAGAGATCAGGCCGATCCAGGAAGAGCTGGTATGCGAAGGTAAGGACGAGGGCCGGCACGTACCCCGCGAAACGCCAGCGAGCATAGCGATGCGGCTGCGGGAAAAGCATGACCATCTGCAGTGCGGCGGCCGCCGCGAGCGGTTCGATCGCGGCGTGCAGCCGCGTAAGCGTCCCGGGACCGTACACGTCCATCGCGGTAAGGAAGAACGCGGCCCAGGTGGCGCCGAAGGCGAGGAAGCTGCGCGCGAGCGCGGAGTGTGGTCGCAGGACCCATACTACCAACCCACAGGTTAGATAAATGAAGCTGTTGAGCAGATACGCGCCGAAGAGCAAGAGCCAGTCGCGACTTGTGAAGACTTGCGACACAAGGGTGACCTCGCGATCGACGCCCCTGGTCCGGAGGCGGTAGCGTATCGGTGTCCCCGGCGGCGACGCGCCGACGGCAGCGTACACCTGGCGCGCCGAAGTCATGCGCTCCCCATTCACCGCAACGACCTGGCTCTGATAGAGATCGTCCACCGTGCTGCCCGACCAGCCGGCCAGACCGATCGATGGCACGACACGGTTCACAAGGAGGAGGAAGCCGGGAAAGGTACGGCCCACCCAGGCGCTGCTCGTGAGCGTCGTGCGCGTGGCGAGGACGACACCCGCGAGACCAATGGCGACGGCGCAGAGACGGACTGTGGTGGTGGCCCGCGGCGTGCTGGGAAAGGTCTCCGCCATTTAGCGCCTGCGCGCCGCGAAGTGTAGCGCAGCCGAGCGGCCCCCTTCCACTGCTCGGCCGGCGCGACCGCCCACGAAGTCGGAGCATGCACCCAGCCGTCGGCCGGCGAACTGGAGGTTTGGACCGGAGCGGCGTATCCATCCTGCGGGTCCCAACGCGGAGCTGCTTCGTCGTTTTGGGCACACCCTCATGTACTCCCGACCTTTGGTAAGGAAGTGCCACGCGAAAACTGTGAGTTTCCGCACGGCGACAGCGACGATCCGTGCCCGCGATGCGCGCGGGTGCGCGATGGGAATGCCCGGAGTGGGCCGGGCCTCCTCCCGCCGACCCACGCCGCCTCCCACCAGCAAACGGAACCGTCTTCCCTTGCTTCGTGATCGCGCCGAGCGGGCTGCGGGTCGAGGTCGAGATACCCGATCAGTTTGATCGGGCTGGCTAGCCTTCTCTGAGTCTCAGAAGGGCAGTCACAGCGACTCCGACACACACGAACGCGAAGAGATCACCGAGACGAACATACGGTGTGAGTGTTGATCGGCCTCCGACCTTCGTGATGAGAACACCTGTCGTGCCCGGGGGCAACGAGCCGACCAGCCGGCCGTAGGGGTCAACCACGGCGGAGTTGCCTGTGGTCGCGGCACGGACCAGGTACCGTCGCGTCTCCACCGCACGGAAGACCGCCATCGCGAGGTGCTGCCGACCGGCGAATTCGTAGCCTAAGTCGAGCCACCCGTCGTTGGCGATGTTGACCAGCAGCTCGGCACCATCCCGCACCGCCTGCGCAATGAGGTCGCCGTGAACGATCTCATGGCAGATCGACACCCCTAAGGCGACGAAACTTTGCAGCACGCCGGAGCGCGCGCCAGGAGTGAACTCCTTCGGGCTTTCATTCGGCGTTGGGGTTGAGGAGAGAATAAGCCGCTTCTCTTCCGCGAAAAGCAGGAGGCGTTGCTTGTCGTAATAGCCGCCGTTCTCCCCGGAGGCGGTGATGAGGCGGGCGGTATTGAATATTCGTCTCCCATCGGACCGGGGCCCGCCGAAGAGCAGATCCGCGCGGTGGCGGACGGCCACGCCGGCGAGCTGCGCGGCGAGCCCGGGCTCGGTCTCAAGATAGCGGGGCACGGAATTCTCCGGCCACACGATCAAGGCGGGGTGCGCCGTGCTAGACAGCCCGTCGGTCGCGCGCAGGTGAGCGCTCACCTGCGCGTCCGTGTATGAGCGTGTCCAGTGGAAGGCCGGTTCGAGGTTGGTCTGCACGATCGCCACCTCGTGCTCGCCGAAGCCGCCCGCCGGGCTCGTATGCGCGAAGAGTGCGCCGCCTGCCCAGCATGCCGTTATGACCGCGGCCGGAGCAAGAATGGAGTGCAGGGCGCGACCCCTTCCCCTGCAGAGGCGCACGATGGCTTCGGCGAGCGCTACACTGCCGAGTGCCAGCAGAAACGAGACCCCATACACACCCGTCAAAGCGGCCAATTGGATGAGACCGAGATGGCCGTGCTGCGTGTAGCCGAGCAGCCCCCAGGGCTGCCCCATCCAGCGACCGCGAAGTACTTCCGTGGCGACCCAGAGGGCCGGTATCAAGACACCAGCGCTTCTGAAACGATATGAGCGCAGAATGACCGCACTCGCCGCGGCGAAGAGCCCGAACGGTACACCACACACGACCAGGTACCAAAGGGAAAGACCGACCACAGCGAGTGGAAGCGACAGCTGGAAGTAGCGAGCGGCCGCGTCCGCGAAGCACCACGTGACGGCCCAGCCGGAGGTGTACCCTAGCAGTGCGCCATAGCAGAAGGCGGATCCCGCTGGCTCGCTCCGGATCGCGAGCAGCAGCGGGACGAGGGTGAGCCAGCCAAACGCTGCCAAGTCGAAAGGCGGTAGGGCGAGGGCGTAGCAGATGCCGCCCATCAGTACTGCCGCGAGTCGCATCCGCGCTTCCGCGGCGCCGCTACTGAAGGTTGTTGCTCGCCGCCGGCGTCGAGGTCAGCACGAGGCGAAACGGCGGGGTCGGCCCGGGCTGCGGTTTCTCACCGTTTGCGAGCGTGCCGGAGATCGCCACCACCAAGTGATAGTTGTCGACGTGGGGCGTGCCATCCACGTGCCACTCGCCGTCGAGCGTGCGCCGTGCATCGCGCTTGCGATGGTCTTCCTTGTAGGTCCGGAACTCGTGGCGCCAGTAGTCCAGCGCGCTGCTCGTCCAGGGCCCGCCCGGCTTGATCCGGAAGAGACCGCGTGAGTCCGGATCGAGCACTTCCCCGAGGAAGCCCTGGGCGTTGAAGATCGCGACGTTTCGTCCCTCGAAGCGGAACGGGTATCCGAGGGCCATCCCGCTGTAGGTCGTCGCCTCGGTCATCGCCTTCAGATCGAACGCGAGATAGACGGTGCCGTCCGCGCCCACACCGGTCTGATAGTCGTCGCGCGTGATCGTCTCCTCGAAATCGTGCAGGACGATCGGCTCCGAGGTCACCGTGAACTGGTCGTCGTCGAGCGCATACACGAGAGAGTCGCGGCGGTAGACGCTGATCCGGGAGGGGCCGAGCGAGACGGCAGGCACGGCGACCCGGAGCTGGCTGCGAAGCTCACCGTCCGCGAAGTCGCGCTTCGTGACGGCCTTGCCGCGGCTCCAGTCGCTGACACCGCCTCTCGAGGTGAACTGGACCGTGTAGCGGGATCCAGGGACCAGGCGGTCGTCAAAAAGCGTGATCGTCTGATCGGGGTAGCCGACGAACGGTCGCACGTTGGCGAGCGGAGGCGGAGGCTTGTCACAGCCGCAGAAGCCGTACGCCCGGGGCGCCGCGCCGAGCGCGATCAGCGCCAGCAGCGTGCCGCCGAACCACGTACGCATGCGCATCTCCTCCCCACGCCTGCCGCCCCCGTACACATGGGGCCCCGTGACGTGCATGTTTCGCGCCGCTCCACGCCTCGGTGGAAGTGCTTGAATTTCAGCGCGGAAAAGGCGTGAGGTGTGCGCCGTGGCGTGTCACTTGGCGCACGCTGCGACGCACGCGTGCCGCCAGCGGCACAGGCTTGCCGCCCGCCTCAAGCAATGTGGCCAGCCGGCCCGGCCGGAGCGTCCGCCGCCGCCGGAAGCGTGACGGTGAAGGTGGCGCCCTGCCCGACGGCGCTCTCGAGGGTGATGTCGCCGCCCATCAGGCGCGCGAAGCGGCGGGCCAGCGCGAGCCCCAGGCCCACGCCCTTGCGCCGTCCGTCCGCCGGACGGAGCTGGCGGAACATGCCGAACACGGCCTCGTGGTGCTCCGGCGCGATCCCGGGCCCCGTGTCGCTCACCCGGATGGCGACGCCGCCGTCTGCGAGCGCGGCGGCGGTGAGGTGGATGTGCCCCTCGGCCGTGAACTTCGCGGCGTTCGAGAGGAGATTCTGCACGACGACGCGCAGCTTCGCGGCCTCGGCCGCGAGCGGGGGCAGACCGGGGGGGATGTCGGCCTCGAAGGCGAGGTGCTTGTCGCGCACGAGGATCGAGAACCAGTCGGCGAGCTCGCGCAGGAGCGGGATGGGATCCACCGTCTCGCGGCGCCCCGACGTGGTGTCGGCCTCGAGCCGGGAGAGGTCGAGGAACTCCTCCGCCAGCTCGAGGAGGTAGGCGGCGTTGCCGCGCACTTTGTCGAGGACCGGTCCGGTCGCGGGGTCGCACGCGCCGAAGGCGCCGTCGCGCAGCAGGTCGACGTAGCCGACGATCACGTTGAGCGGGGTGCGGAACTCGTGGGACACGCCGCCCAGCAGCTCGGTCTTGAGCCGCTCCGCGAGCTGGAAGCGCGTGAGCTCCCGGTGCGCGGTGACGGCCGCGTCCACCAGCACGAGGAGACGCTCCGGCCCGTCCGCCATGGCGTGGTAGCTGTGGAGGCCGAGGCGGCGAAGAAGGTCGCGCGGCGGCGCCTCCTCCCGGTCGGCAGCCGCGACGACGACCTGGGCGGCCGCATCGCGCTCGCGCAGGCGGCGGGCGAGGACGTCACCGTAGACGGCGCACAGGCGTTGCTCGACGATCAGCACGGCTGCCGCCTCGGCATCGAGAAGCGTGAAGGCGGCCCGCGCGCTCTCGGCCGCGAGCGCGCGGTGGCCTTCGGCCTCGAGCACCGCGCGCAGGGACCCGAGGAGATCCGCGCGCTCGCTCACCACGAGGAGCGTGACCCGGCTCACACCCGGCTGCGATCGACCGTTCATGTGTCATGCGCCGCCCGCGACACACGGCGCCAACCGGCGCTCTGCACGTTCCGCGCCGCGCGCGAGCCGAGGGGCGGCCTCGGTTTTCCAACGGCGCCGCGCCGCGCAGGGGCGCTGGAGCGTGGCACACGTGTCAGCGCGGACACATCGCGGCACCCCGAATGCGGGATTGACAGCGTTCAGATGCCCCACCTAGGGTGGTGTCTGTGCTTCGTCCACTGGTCCTCGCCCTCCTGCTGGTCGCCGGGCCGTTGGGTGCGGAATCTCCGCCGCCGTGCCCGTTCGGGCCGGGCGATCTTCCGGCCGTCACGCTGCCACCCGGGACTCTCCACGGGGCGCAGATCCCGATCGACAACGTCGTCGTGATCATGCAGGAAAACCGGGCCTTCGATCATTACTTGGGGCAGCTCCACCGAGAGGGGCAGCCCCAGGCCGAGGCGGAGCCGAAGAACGCGTCGAACCCGGATCCGACCAGCCCGAACGGTCGGCCGATCACGGCCTTCCATCAGACCCGCTACTGCGAGTGCGCTGACCTCGATCATTCCTGGAACGGCACGCACCGCGAGTGGGACAACGGCGCGATGGACGGCTTCACGGCCGCCAACGTCGATCCCTGCGACCCGACCGGCAGCCGCACGATGGGCTTCTACGACAAGCGCGACTTGCCCTTCTACTACGGGCTCTACAAGACGTTCGCGATCGGGGACCGCTTCTTCTGCTCGACGCTGACCCAGACGTTCCCGAACCGCTTCTACCTGCTCGCCGGCACGTCGTTCGGCCACATCCAGAACGATCTGCCGAGCAGCCCCACCGAGTTCTCGCAGCGGACCATATTCAACCTGCTCGACGAGGCGGTTCCACCCGTCACCTGGAAGGTGTACTTCTCGCAGGTCGCCTTCGCCGACATATTCGCGTACGTGCGCAATACCCGCCAGGTGAACGTCGTGCCGATAGACCAGTACTTCAGCGATGCGGCGGCGGGGACGCTCCCGCAGGTGTCGTTCGTCGACCCCATCTTCCTCGGCCCGAAGAACGTCGAGAACGACGAGCACCCGCCCGCCAACATCCAAGTGGGCCAGGAGTTCGTCTCCCGGGTGGTCCGGGCGCTGCTCGCGAGCCCGCAGTGGCCCCGCGCGGCCCTCTTCCTCACCTACGACGAGCACGGCGGCTTCTTCGACCACGTGCCGCCGCCGCCGGCCTGTGTGCCGGACGGCATCCCGCCGATGCTCGAGGCCAGCGACGTGCCGGGGGCCTTCGACCGCTACGGCATCCGGGTGCCGGCGGCGGTCGTGTCGCCCTTCTCGCGCCCCCACTCCGTCTCCCACACGCCCCACGACCACACCTCGATCCTGCGCTTCATCGAGACGCGCTTCGACCTCCCGGCGCTCACCGCCCGCGACGCGAACGCCGACCCGATGCTCGAGTTCTTCGACTTCACGGGGCCTCAGTTGCTGAAGCCGCCCTCGCTGCCGGCCGCGACCATCGACCCCGCGCACTTCGCAGAGTGCGCATCTGGATAGCCGAGGAGCGCGGTCGCCTGCTCTCGCCCGCAACCAGCGGGCGGGCGTGAAATTCGACCCGCAGCGCTCGCTGCCCGCTCCTCCAGAGGCCCGGGTGCCGCCGTGCGTCGCGAGCCGAGGCAACCTTGACAAACCGACGATGCACCGGATACTTGCCTCTCGCTCAGCGTCGTGCCGCGGGGTGGAGCAGCCAGGTAGCTCGCGAGGCTCATAACCTCGAGGTCGGTGGTTCAAATCCACCCCCCGCAATGTCCGAGCCGCGCCCTGGCCGCGGGCTCGACGGTCAGGCGGGTCCGGGCGATCTCGTCCCGGGCCCGCCCGCCTCGTCCTCCGCGCCGACGATGGCGCGCAGGCCGCGGTCGTAGGTGAAGTAGTTCCACGCCCAGTCCACCAGCACGACCAGGCGATTGCGGAAGCCGATCAGCATGACGAGGTGGACGACGAGCCAGGCCCACCAGGCGAGGCGGCCCGTGAGACGCACGCCGTTCACGACCGCGACGGCACGGCTCCGCCCGATGGTCGCCATCGAGCCCTTGTCGGCATAGCGGAAGGGGAGGAGCGGCTCGCCGCGGCGCGCACGCCGCACGTTCTCGGCCGCGAGCTCGCCCTGCTGGATCGCCACCTGCGCCACCTGCGGCAGGCGCTCAGCGCCCTCGACCAGCGCCACGTCCCCGGCGGCGAACACCGCCGGGAAGCCGGGGACCTGGAGCGTCGGCGCGACGCACAGCCGCCCGCTCCGCCCGGTCGGCAGCCCGAGCCGCGCCGCGACCGGCGCCGCGCGGATGCCCGCCGCCCAGATGACCGTCCTGGTCGCCAGGCGCTCCCCGCCCGAGAGCTCGACGTGATCCCCGGCCACGCGCTCGACGCGCCGGCCGGTCAGCACCTCGACGCCGAAGGCCTCGAGGTCGCGGCGGGCACGCGCGCGGAGCGCCGCCGGGTAGGGCGGGAGGACGTGCTCGCCTGCCTCGAGGACGACCAGGCGAAGCTCGGCGGGATCCACCGTGCGATAGTCGCGCGGCACCACGTGGCGGCGGAATTCGGCGAGCGCGCCTGCCATCTCGACCCCGGTCGCGCCGGCGCCCACGATGAGGAAGGTGAGGAGCGCGGCGCGGGCCGCGGAGTCGGTGCACACGGCGGCGCGCTCGAGCGTGCGCAACACGTGGTTGCGCAGCGCCCGCGCGTCGTCCAGCTGGTAGAGGTGGAAGGCGTGCTCGCGCACGCCGGGGATGCCGAAGTCCTCCGCCGCTCCGCCGGTGCACACGATGAGATGCGAGTAGGCGATGCGCTCGCCGCCCGCGGTCACGAGGGTGCGGCCCGCGGGGTCGCCCCCGACCACGCGCGCCAGGCGGAAGTCGACCGCGCGCAGGCGGCGGAGGATGCTGCGCGCGGGGTAGGCGATCTCCTGGGGCTCGAGGCCGGCGGTCGCCACCTGGTAGAGGAGGGGCAGGAAGCAGTGGTAGTTGTGCGCGTCGACCCAGAGGGTGCCGACGCCGGCGCGCCCGAGCCGGCGCACGGCGCGCAGCCCGGCGAAGCCGGCGCCCAGCACGACGACGGGCGGAGACGCGGGCGCTCCCATCCACTTGCTCTCGCGGGACGCCCTCATCTAGCATCACGTGCCGTGCGGACCTACACGGGCGGCTGCCACTGCGGGCGCGTCCGCCTCGAGGTGACGGCCGACCTGACCCGCGTGAGCGAGTGCAACTGCTCCATCTGCACGCGCAAGGCCTACCTTCACCTGATCGTGCCGCCCGACCGCTTCCGCCTGCTGGCCGGCGAGGCGGACCTCGCGACCTACCAGTTCGGCACCATGACGGCGCGCCACCACTTCTGCCGCCACTGCGGCGTGGCGAGCTTCTACGTGCCGCGCTCGCACCCCGATTCAATCGACGTGAACGTGCGCTGCCTCGACGGCGTGGACCTCGCCACGCTGACGCCCCGGCCGTTCGACGGGCGGCACTGGGAGGCGAGCATCGGCACGCTGGAGGTCTAGGTGCCTGCCCCGCGCGACCCGTACGAGGGCCTCCTCGAGCCCATCGCCGTGCGCCGTGCGCTTCGGCTGCGGCGCATGTTCGGCTGCTGGGCCTACTACGCGGACGATCGCCTGGTGTGGGTGAGCGCGGCCGGGCGGCCGCCGTGGCACGGCATCCTCGTGCCGACCGCGCGCGAGCATCACACGGCGCTGCGGCGCGCGGTCCCGGCGCTGCGCGTCCATCCCGTGCTCGGCAAGTGGCTCTATCTCCCGGCGCGCCATCCCGAGTTCGAGGCGGTCGCGGACCTGGTCGCCGGGCTCATCGCCGACGGCGACGCGCGCATCGGCGTCGTGGCGCCGCCCCGCCGGGGTCTCGGGACGAGAAAGGAGCGTTCGCATGACCGCCAGGGCAGCTGTCCTCCTCGGGCTCTTCCTCGTGCTCGCCGCGCTCGTGCACGGAGGCTTCTACGCCGCGGGACACGACTTCGTGGTGAACCGCTTCACGGGTCGCTTCGAGTTCGTGCCCGCCGAGGCCGAGGACGAGGCCAACACCCCGGTGCGCTCCGTGCATGCCTTGACCTCGCGCAGACCCGAGGCTAGGGTCGACCGCTCGGTGCGCGGGGCGGCGTGGCAGGCAATCCGTGCCGGGAGGTGATCCCATGGCAGGTGGACGAGCGTTCAAGAGCAACGTGCGCGAGCGGCGCGAGGCCGAGCGCCGCATGAAGGCCCTCGAGAAACGGCAGAAGAAGGAAGAGAAGCGCCGGCAGGCGGCCGAGCAGGCGGCGCCGCAGCCGCCGCCGGGCACCCCACGTTAGCTGGCGTCATTTCGCTCACCCCGTCCCGGCGCGCGCGCCGGTCGCGTTGACACTCCCGTCTCCCGCCAGTATGAGGCCGTTCGCACGGCGGCGTACCCAAGTGGCTAAGGGAGAGGTCTGCAAAACCTCCATGCACCGGTTCGAATCCGGTCGCCGCCTCTCACGCGCCGATGCGCGCTCTCGTTGCGAGTGTCCTCCTGGCGGCCGTCGCCGCCGGCTGCCGCCTGGCTGACGAGCGCGCCGCGGCGCCGCTGCCCGGCGCCCCACCGTTCGAGGCGGCGTTCGCCCGCCGCCTGGCCGCGGCGGGGTGCCGCTGACCGAGCAGCTCCGCAAGACCGCGCCGCTGACGTAGGCCGGCTCAAGACACGGCGGCCAGCTCGTTCACCTTCGCGGCCATGATGAAGTCGTTCTCGTGCAGCCCCTTGATCTTGTGGGTGTAGAAGACGACGCGGCAGTAGCCCCAGCCGAAGCTCACGTCGGGGTGATGGCCCTCCACCTCGGCGACCTCGGCGATCTTCTCGACCAGCCGCAGCGCGGAGGCGAAGTCGTCCGTCGTGAAGGTGCGCTCGATGCGGGTCGCATCGGCGGCGAGGGTCCAGCCCGGCGTCTCCCGGAGGAGACGCTCCGCCTCGGCGCGGGAGAGCGGCGGGACGCCGCCCCGACAGGGCGTGCACTGCTTGGCGGTGAGACTCATGGCGACCTCCTAGCCGCTTTGCGCGGCGGATCCAATGGGCGGTGGCATCCGCCTCGGCAGTCGGGCTATGGTCCGCGCCCGTGCGCGAGGCACGCAGCCGCGACGAGCAGCAGTCCCCCCTCGAGGCCGCCGCCGCGCTCGCCCCGCGCATCCGGGCCGCGGCCGAGGCGACCGAGCGCCAGCGCCGGCTCTCGGCCGAGCTGGTGCACGCGCTCGCCTCCGGCGGCATCTTCCGCATGTGCGTGCCGCGCGCGCTCGGTGGGGGCGAGGTCGACCCGTCGACGATGATCCAGGCGATCGAGACCATCGCCGCGGCCGACGGTGCCGCCGGCTGGTCGGCGATGATCGGCGCCACGAGCGGCGTGGCGAGCGCCTACCTCGCCGAGGACGCGGCCCGGGAGATCTACGGGAGCGACCCGGACGTCGTGACCGGCGGCGCCTTCGCGCCCCTCGGGAGGGCGACGGTGGTCGACGGCGGTTACCGCGTGACCGGCCGCTGGCCGTTCGCGAGCGGCTGCGAGCACTGCGGCTGGCTCATGGGCGGCAGCGTCGTGCTCGACGGCGGGCAGCCCCGGCTCCTTTCGAGCGGCACGCCCGACAACCGCCTCATGCTCTTTCCCGCCGCCGCGGTCCGCATCATCGACACCTGGGACGTGGCCGGGCTGCGCGGCACGGGCAGCCACGACATCGCGGTCGAGGATCGCTTCGTGCCCGCCGCCCGCTCGCTCTCGCTCCTGACCGACCGGCCGTGCTTCGGCGGGCCGCTCTACGCCTTTCCCGTCTTCGGCCTCCTGGCCCTCGGCATCGCCGCCGTCGCGCTCGGCATCGCCCGCCGCGCGCAGGGTGAGCTGATCGCGCTCGCGCGGGGCAAGACGCCGAGCGGCAGCCGCCGTCTCCTCGCGGAGCGGCCGGTCATCCAGGCCGAGGTCGCCCGGGCGGAGGCGATGCTCGGTGCGGCGCGCGCCTTCCTCCTGGAGACGGTGGACGCGGCGTGGGAACGCGCGCAGGCGAGGGGCGCGATCGAGGTCCGGGAGCGGGCGCGCCTGCGGCTCGCGGCGACCCACGCCACTCTCGCCTCGGCGCGCGCCGTCGATCTCGCGTACGGCGCGGGCGGCGGCACGGCGGTCTACGCGGCGAGCCCGCTCCAGCGCTGCTTCCGCGACATCCACGTGGCGACGCAGCACATGATGGTGGCGCCCGCGACCCTCGAGCTCGCCGGCCGCATCCTGCTCGGCCTCGAGGCCGACACCGCGATGCTGTGAGGAGCGAGGACTTCACGGATGCGCTCAACGTCGCCTTCGACACCTCGACGGCGCTCGAGCTGCTGACCTTCCACAGCGAGGACCACCGTGAGGCGCTGGCGGCGCTGCGTGAGAAGCGGCCGCCTGTGTTCAAGGGACGGTGATGCTGATGGACCTCTTCGAGGCGCTCTCCACGACGCGGGCCGTGCGCCGCTTCACCGGCGAGCCGATCTCCGCCGCCGACATCATGACCTGCATCCGCGCCGCGACCCAGGCGCCGAGCGGCGGCAACATCCAGCCGTGGCAGTTCCTGGTGGTGACCGACGCTGTGACGCGCCGCGCACTCGGCCAGGTCTACCGCCGCGCCTACGATCGCTACGAGCCGGCGTTGCTCCGGGCGCGGGCCCCGGCGCGCACGCCCGAGGAGGAGGCGAGCTTCGCGCGCATGCGAGCCGCGTCCCGCCACCTGGCCGAGCACCTGGGCGAGGCGCCCGCGCTGGTGCTGGTCCTCATGCCCAATATCTCGATGACGCTCGAGGACGCCGAGGGGCCGCTCGACGTGGGCACGCCCTTCGCGTCGGTCTACCCCGCGGTGCAGAACCTGATGCTCGCCGCCCGCGGGCTCGGCATCGGCACGACGCTGACGACCGTCTACCGCGTCTACCAGGACGAGGTGCGGACGATCTGCGGCATCCCCGAGCGCTACGAGATCGTGGCCCTCGTGCCGATGGGCCGACCCGTCCGCCCGTTCCGCGTCGGGCGCCGGCGCCCGGTGGAGCGGGTGACGCACTGGGACCGCTTCGGGGCGAAGCGGGGCTGAAGCGTCACGCGCCGCCAGCCCGCGGGGCGGGCCAGCGTCGCGGCCGGCGGCTGCCCGCTGGTCGACATCCAGCGCGCGCGGTGGAAGGCGGTCGCGGCGAGCTCCATGCGAAGCGCGCGGGGCGGCGACCCCTCCACGCCGAGCGCCTTCCACGGGATGCGCACCTCCGCGGTGATGCGCGGCTGGTCGGCGCCGAAGTAGGTCACGACCGCAGCGGGGACCGGCGTGCACCGGTCGCCGTCCATCCGGCAGAGGACGGGCCGCATCTCGTACCTGGCCGCGGGCGACGGGACGACGCGCGGCGGGACGACGTAGAGCGCGAAGCGACGCGGCCCGTGCCCGGCGTCGATCCCCCAGTCGACGTGGAAGCACTCGGCGAGCGGGAGGTCCTGGTCGGCGGCGAGCAGCTCGGGCGCGTAGTAGTCCATGGCGATGGTGGCGAGCGAGAGACCCTCGCGGTCCCAGGCGACGTACAGGTCACCGAAGACGACCTCGGGCGCAGGCGCTTCGAGGGCGACGAGGGCCCGCTCCTTCGGCCAATCGGCGAGGGAGCGGTCGCGCGGGTCGATCGCGGCCTCGGGAAGCTCCGCGCGCGGCGGCGGCGCGGGGCGGGCGTCGCGGTGGAGCGCCGCCAGGCGGGCGTTCACCTCGCCGAGCGCGCTGACCAGCCGCCCGTAGGGCCGGTCGTCGACGTCGACCAGCCCGAAGTTGTAGTCCTCCCCGTCGTCGCGCCCGCCGCGCGGATGGTCGTAGTACTGGAACCAGTGCGCGCCGATGATCTCCGGCTCGCGCCCGAAGCGCGCCGCGGCGGCGGCCGCGCCGCGCGCCCGCTCGGCCTGCGTCGCGACGGTCATCAGGTGGCCGTTGTTGCGGTTCCCGGTGCGGTTCTCGTTCGCGGCGAAGAACCACTCCGAGACGAGGATCGGCTTGCCGCCGCTGAGCGCGCGGAGGCCGTCGAAATAGTAGCGCGCGATCCAGCCGTCGGGGCTGTCGACGTTGTAATTGGTGGCGATGGCGTCGACCCAGGGCGCCATGGCGCGCACCGCCGCCGGGTCGTAATAGATGGGGAGCCGGTCGCCGAAGAGGAGCGCGTCGGGATCGGCGGCACGGAGCGCGTCGTGGGCGAGATGGTAGTAGCGCTCGGCGACGATGCCGGTCCAGCGGCGGACGACCTGGATGCCGCTGCCACCCGGCCGCAGATGGGGCGCCGCCCCCTCGTGCCGCAGGAGGTCCGCGAAGGAGGCGACACCGGGCGGCGGGATGAAGTCGGCGGCGAAGCGCTCCCAGTCGTCGCCGTAGGCTTCGCGCAGGAGCGCCACGAGCCGCTGCTTGGTGTGATTCATCTCGGCCTTCTCCAGGTAGAAGGCGAAGAGCGCGCCGTTCCACCAGCCCACCTCGTTGTCGGAGAAGTAGCCGATGCGGAAGGGGCTGTGCTCGTACGGCGCGACCAGGCGGCGGGCGGCGACGCGCATGCGCTCGTCGGTCGCGGGGTCGAAGGGATCGACCCAGTGGAAGCGCGCGCTGCGGCCGAGCTCCAGGTCGGGGATGGCGGGGAGCGCCAGGACGTCGGGCGAGAGCGACGTGGCGCCCGCGGTGTTGAAGCCCCACGCCGTTGCACGGGCGCGCGTGGTCGCCGACCAGGCATCGAGGCTCGGGTAGAAGGAGCCCCAGTAATAGGCGGTGCGCCCCCCGACTTCGGGCGCGGGTGCACCGCCGTCGAGCGTGTTGAGGCCGACCGAGAAGAACAGGTCGCCGCAGGGTGTGACGAGCCAGTCGACGCCGTGGCGCGACACGAGGCGCCAGCGCGCGCCCGGTGCCTGCGCGAAGTCGCGGCAGGCAGGGGCGCGCCCAGGGCTCGCGAGCACCAGGGCGGCGGCGAGGAAGGCGAGGTGGACGAACCGGTTCGTGCCGGATGGTCCTATATCATTTGGAGTTGGCAGCAACGGGACCCGGGGAGGCGCGGGGCGCCTCACCGGGTGCCCTGGGTCGCTACTTCGTCGCCGGGGCGTGGGCGGCCTTCGGCTTCGTGAGGCTGTGACGCTTGTGCCCGCGACGGTGGGTCGCGGGCCTCTTCGCCATGGCCAGGTTCTTCGACTCCGACGTGGCGGGCGCGACCTTGGCGCTGTCCGGCGCCTTCTTGCGGGTGGCATCCGCGGCCTTGGTCGCGGGGGCAGCGGGGGCCGTCGCCGCGGGCGCCGTCTCGGCGGCGAGCACCGGGGCGGCGATCAGGCCGACGGCCAACAGGGACACGGCGATTCGCTTCATCGTCAGGGATCCTCCTTGGGCGCCGTGTACACGGCAGCGGGCCGCCGGGTTACGACAGCCGGGTCACGCGGGCCTTGACGGCGACGGCCCGTTTCGGGACTGATGCCGGACGCCATGGCCCCTGCGTCGCCCGGCTTCGCCGCGCCTTCCCCCGTCGAGCGCCTGTTCAACCGGGTGTTCGGGCTCCTCGTGGGCTTGGGACTCGGCCTCCCCCACAACTACCTGCTCGAGGTGCGCGGGCGGAAGAGCGGGCGGCCCTACTCGACGCCGGTGGACGTGCTCGAGCACGGCGGCCGACGCTTCCTGGTCGCGGGGCGCGGGGAGACGCAGTGGGTCCGGAACGCGCGCGCCAGCGGGCAGGTCACGCTGCGCAGGGGCATGCGGCGCGAGGAGTGCCGGTTGCGGGCCCTCTCCGACCAGGAGAAGCCCGCGGTGCTGAAGGCCTACCTGGATCGCTTCAAGACGACCGTGCGGCGCTACTTCCCGATCCCTGCAGGCTCGCCGGTCGAGCGCTTCGCACCCGTCGCCGCGGGCTATCCGGTCTTCGAGCTGCTCGCGGAGAGGGCGACCGAAGGACATCCGAGCAGTGCCGACTGAGCGAGTGCGGCGGGCCGTGGCATACCTCGAAGGGGGAAATGCCGATGTCGCGTCCCTCCACGAGATGGGGCTCACGGCCGCGGACGTGGACGAGGTGCTGGGGCTCGTCGCCTGGGGCGACAAGGCGTCGCTGGAAGTGAAGGACGCCCTCGAGCGCCTGTACGAGACGCGCGTCACGGAGGAGGAGAGGGCGGGCCTGGCGACGCCGCTGGTGGTGGTGAAGGAGCAGAGGGGGCGGTCCAGGCGCCTCCTCATCCTGCTGGCCGGGATCGGCGCCCTGGTCCTGGCCGTGCTCATATGGAGGGCGCGTCACCCGTAGGCCCCGGGATCGGGATTCAGCATTGGATCCCGGTGACACAGCGCGTCGGGGCGGGGCGGCGAGCCGCCAACAACATCATCTCCGCTCGCCCGGACACGGTATTGCCCGCGCGCCGGCCCCGGATCTTGTATGGACTCGAAGGAAGTCGCGTGTCCGGTACGAAGGAGATCCTGCATGTCGAGGTGGACCGGGGACGAGCTCTCGTCAGCCGCAGCCTGGAGCTGCACAGGATCTGGTCCGCAGTGCAGCGTGTCGCTCCCGCCGACGGTCCCGTCCTGATCACCGGCGAGACTGGCACCGGCAAGGAAAGCGTCGGACGGCTGATTCACAAGCTGAGCCCGCGCGCCGCGAAGGAGTTCGTGTCCCTGGACTGCGATGCGGTCGCGCCCTCGTCGCTCGAGAGCGAGCTGTTCGGACACGAGCGGGGCGCGTTCACCGGAGCCGACCGCCGCCGGGTGGGCGTCTTCGAGCTGGCGCACGGCGCCACACTGTTCCTGGACGAGATCGAAAACCTCCCTCTCGAAACGCAGGCGAAGCTCCTCCGCGTCCTGCAGGATGGCAAGTTCCGCCGGCTCGGGGACCACCAGCCGATCCGCAGCGGCTTCCGCCTCGTCATCGCGGCTAGCACCGACCTGGGCGCCGCCGTGCGGGCGGGGGCCTTCCACGAGGATCTCCTTCACCGCCTGCAAGTCGTCCACATCCATCTCCCGCCGCTGCGCGAGCGGCGCGAGGACATCCCGCTCCTGGTGAGCTACTTCGTCGATCAGAAGCGACTCATGCGGAGGCGGCCCCGTGTCCAGCGAGTGAGCCACCAGGCGGTCGATCTCCTCATGTCCCACGACTGGCCCGGCAACGTGCGCGAGCTGGAGAACGTGATCGAGACGGCGGTCGTTGCCTGCTCGAGCGATACCATAGAGCCGGCCCACCTCGTCTTCGGGGGAGCCGGGGCCGCCCCGGGACCGTCGGCCGCCGAGCTCGACCTGCCTTTTCGCACCGCTCGCCAGCGCACGCTCGCGACCTTCGAAACGCTCTATCTTCTGGCCCAGCTCCGCCGCTACAGGGGGAGGACCGTGCTCGTAGCCCAGCATGCCGGGATCACCCCGAAGCACGTCCGTGCACTCATGAAGCGCCACGGGATCAGGCGCCGCGACTTCCGCCCTCCGGTTCGGCCCCGCCCGATCTCCGCATCCGAGAGGCAGGATGGGCAGGACCTGCACGCCTGAGCGCCCGAGCGGACCCATCGGCGCCGTGTGCATTCGGCTGCAATGACGTCCCCATGAGCCCATAGACTTGTAACGTTTACCTACTCTTACTGTAACTCCTACCTTGCTCGCCCTGGCCTCTCGGCCGTCGGGAATCGCCCGGACGCAGCTCGGCTGAACGTACCCGGGAGGTGCGTTTGTCCGGGCCCGAGGGCCTGAAATCGCTGGACCGTCGCCCATGCGCAATCGCACCGCGGCGGTGCCTTTCCTGCTCCCAGCAGATCGCCCGCTGGACGGCGGCGTTTCGAGTCGAGGCAAACCTCCGCGGTACGTTGTCTTACCGGGACTCGGGCTCGGGGACATCGCAGCTTGGCACTAGCGCGGTCGGGCTGATCCGGTCCCGCGCGACGAGATGAGACCTTGGTCCCCGGCGAGGCGTTGGTGTCCCGACGGGAGCGCCGCGGCATGGTCGTTGCAAGTCACCTCCGCGTCATCGCGTAGAAATCGAGAGGAAGAAAACCGCCGCGACCCAGCCTCGAGCCGAGAAGTCCGCCGTGAAGTGTCCCTGCCTCTACAGCAGCGTCGCCCCCATCTGTCGTGCGGACACCGAGTCAATGCGCATTCCACCCACCGTGCATCTGAACCGCTTCTGCCTGAGCGAGCACTACCGGCGCTGCGACCTCTACCGCCGCTTCCTCGGAATCCTCGCCGAGAAGCCGGAGAAGTGGCGCGCGCTGCGCGCGCGCGGGGAGCGCACCGGCGGCGAGCCCGCTGGCTCTCGGGAAGATATCCCCGCGCTGAAGCCCTAGGAGATGCGTCCAGCCATGCAGCCCGGAGAGACGAGCGTGAGAGCACCCCTCGGAGGGGGGCGGTGGCCCGCTGGGGCGATGCTCTTCCTTCTCCTTTGCCTGGGGCTGGTGCCGCCCGTGCGGGCAGACGTCTCCCCATCGCTCCGGTGTCGGCGCGGGACGGTGCTCGTGCGGACCGACATCAAGACCTGCCCGACCGAGCGCGGCCGACCGGCGAGCACCGTCGAGCGTGCCTGCTGCCAGGGGAGGAGCGGGAAGATCCAGTGCATGCACTACCCCCAGTGCCCGACTCGATCTCCCTCGTGAGCCGTGAGGCGCAGAGCATGCTGAGCGTCGAGAGGAAAGGGAAGCGGCGCCCGCGAGAGCGGGCATCCCGCCCGATGCGGGGGTTGGCCACCACGGTCGCTACGGTGCTGCTCCTCGGGCCGCTCGGCGGCGGCTGCGCCCCGGGACCGAAGCCGCGGGCGAAGACTGCCGCCGCGGGAGCACCAGGATCGCCGGCCGTCGCTCCGGGCGACGTGATGAGTTCCCGCGACCGCGCCCGTCTCGAGGCCCTTGCGGCCGAGCGCACGAAGGAGCGGGACGACGGCTATCGGATCGGGCCCGACGACCTCCTCGACATCCGCATCCCGGACCTGCTCGAGGGGCAAGGATCGGGCGCGGTGCCCCGGCCGACCCCGGGGACCCTCGGGCCCTCGGCGGTGGCGGGGGCGCCGACCTCCCTGGGCCTGCGGGTGAGCGCCAGCGGGGATGTGAGTCTGCCCCTGATCGGCCCCGTGCACGCCGAGGGGCTCACCCCGACCGAGCTGGAGGCCGAGATCGCGCGGCGGCTCGTGAAGGGAGGGATCCTGCGTGCGCCCCAGGTGAACGTGCAGATCGCGGAGTACCGGAGCCGGGTCGTCGCCGTGGTGGGCAGCGTGGAGCGGCCAGGGCCGTATCCCCTGACGCGGCCCCGGGCGACGCTTGCAGATGTGATCTGGGCGGCCGGGGGACCGAACAAGGAGGCGGGGCGTGTGGTCGAGTTCGTGCCCGCGGCAGGCACGGCGCCGTCCCCGGCGGAGGATGGCGCCCAGGGCCCGGCGCCGATCCGCGTCGATCTCGAGGTTCTGCTCCACACGACGGCCGACCACGGCGGCGGGCTCAACCCGCGCGTGCGCCCGGGCGACGTCATCACGGTCGCCCCCGCCGGCAGCGTTCTCGTCGACGGCTGGATCGAGAAGCCCGGCTCGTACCCCGTCACCCGCGGGCTCACGTTGAGCGGCGCGATCGCGGCGGCAGGCGGGTACCTGTTCCCCGCCGACCGTAGCCACGCCACGGTGAAGCGGGTGCTCGCCCCGGGCGAGGAACGCTCTTTCACCATCGACCTCGGAGCCGTGGCCGAGGGTCGTGCGGGGGACGTGCCCATCACCGACGGTGACGTCGTACGCGTCCCCGCCTCCACCATCCGCCTCCTCCCGTGGGGCGTCTACAGCCTCGCCCGCGGCCTGGTCTACGTGGGCGGCAGCGTGCCGCTCTTCTAGGGGGAGGGAGGTCCAGTGATCGCCCGAACTCCAGTCCCCCTGCGCGGCGCTTCGGCCCCGGAACAGCTCCCCCCTGGGGGCGGATATCTCCCTCCGCCGATCTTCGACGCCGAGTTCAGCGAGCAGCCCCGCCACCTGCGCGCGCACCTCTCGGTCCTCCACAAGCACCGCTGGCTCGCGGTCACGTGCTTCGCCGTGACCGTGGTATCGACGGCCGTCCTCACGCTCCTCACACCCCGCCTCTACACCGCGTCGACGCGTCTGGAGGTCGCGCGCCAGTCACCCATCCAGCTGCGCCTCGAGGGCAACGTGCTGCGCCTGGGCGAGAGCGACCGCGACGCGAACGGCGCCGCGACCTTCGTCGGCATGCAGGTGGCGGCGTTGCGGAGCCGGGATCTTGCGGAGCGCGTCATCCGCGGGCGCGGGCTTGCGGCGAACGATGCCTTCCTCGACCCTCGCCCTCGGCGGCACGGGCTGCTCTCGCTGGGCGAGAGCATGCCGCGGCCCGTCCGTCCGCGCGGTTTCGAGACCGCCCCGGCCCGATCCTCCGCACCGGAGGCGGCGACTCGGACGTCGATCGATCCGGCGCTCATCGACCGCTACATGCGCTATCTCGCGGTCGAGGAGGTGCGCGGGAGCGACGTCGTGGAGGTGCGGTTCACGACCCCGGACCCCTCCCTGTCGGCCTTTCTCGCGGCGGCACACACCCAGGCGTACCTGGAGGCCAACGAAGAGGCGCGCCGCGCCAACGACGTCACGGCCCAGGAGTTCCTCGGGCGCCAGCTCGACGAGTCGCGGCAGCAGGTGGAGCGCGGCGAGGCGGCCCTGAGCCGCTTTGCAGCCGAGCACCCGAACGTCGCTGTCAACGAAGAGCAGAAGACCGTGGCCCAGCGGATCACCGACGTCTCGAGCTTGCTCACGAGGGCGGAAGGGACGCGGGTCGAGCTCCAGACCCAGAACGACTCCCTCGCCAAGAAGCAATACGGCGACCTGCTCGCCTTCTTCCTCGATCGTCCGGGCATCCAGAAGCTGCACCTCGCCCTGCTGGAGCTGCGGGCGCAGCGCGCGGGTCTGGAGGGGCGGCTCGGCCCGAAGCACCCGCAGACGCTGGAGCTGCGGCGCCAGCAGGCGGAGATCGAGGACCAGCTGCGGGCCGAGGTCACGCAGGAGGTCGAGGCGATCCGCGCCCGTTACGACGCCGCGCGGCTCCACGAGGAGGATCTCCGGCGCAAGCTCGCCCGTCTGGGCGCAACGGCGATCCAGCTCCGTGACCTCGGAGCGCGCTACCAGCTTCTCAAGAACAACGTGGAGGGCGCCCACGCCCTGCACGCGTCGCTGCTCAAGCAGCGGAACGAAACGGCGGTGAACGCCGAGCTCGTCGCCTCCAACGTTCGGGTCATCGAGCGGGCCGAGGTGCCGCGCCGACCGAGCAAGCCGAACGTCCCGCTCAACCTCGTCCTCGGAGCACTCGCCGGGCTCGTGCTCGCCGTCGGAGCAGCCTTCGCCTGCGAGTACTTCGACCAGAGCGTCAAGAGCCCCCAGGAGGTCGAGGAGCTGCTCCTGCTGCCGACGCTCGCAACCATTCCCAACTTCGACCAGGCCCGGCGGGGGACGGCGCGGGGCCTCCAGGCCCTCCGGCTGCTGGCCTCGAGCAACGGAGACGGAGCGGCGGCGAGCAACGGGGCGGGGACGACGGAGAGGCTCGACGGCCTCGGCGAGCTGGTCGTGGTGCAAGAGCCATGGTCGCAGGTCGCCGAGGCCTTCCGCAGCCTGCGCACCGCCGTCCTCTTCACGGCCCGAGGCGCTCCGCCCAAGGTCGTCCTCGTGACCAGCGCGCTGGCGGCGGAAGGCAAGACGGTGGCGAGCCTCAACCTGGCCACCGCGCTCGCCGACGCCGGCTCGCGCGTGCTCCTGCTCGACGCGGACCTACGCCACCCGCGGTGCCATCGGACGCTCGGGGTGGACGCCGCCCGGGGGCTGTCGAGCTTTCTTGCGGGACAGCAGGAGCTCGAGAGCGTGATTCACGTCCTCGACAGGCCCGGGCTCTTCTTCATCCCGGCGGGGCCGCCGCCCAAGAACCCCGCCGAGCTCGTGAGCTCCGCGCGGATGCGCCGGGCCCTCGAGGACCTGAAGGCTCGATACGACTTCCTGATCATCGATACGCCGCCCGTGCTGCCGGTGACGGATGCCGTGGTGCTCGCGAGGGAGGTCGACGCCGTGGTGCTCGTGGTGAAGGGGCACGGCACCCCGGGCGGGCTGGTCCGCGAGGCGCGCGATCGGCTGTTGATGGCCGGCGCTCCCATCCTGGGCGTGGTCATGAACGACGTGGATCTGACCTGGGGGGACCTGTACCTCTACGACGGCTACTACGAGCCACCACCGGGCGAGGTGCCCGCATGAGCTCTGCCGTGGTCAGCAGGAGTCCGCGGTCGCGGCCGCCGTCCGGGGTCGTGGACGACGTCGACCGCAAGGTGCTCCTGGCGCTTCAGGCGCTCGTGGTCGGGCTGCCGCTCTGTCTGGGCGGGCGCCAACCCTGGGCAGTGGCCGTCTCCTCGGCAGTGGTACTCGTGTTGCTCGCGGTCACGATCCGCGCACGGCGGCGGCGCGCCGTGGCGCCCCATCCCCCGGGCATCGTCGCGCTCGCCGGCCTGGTCGCGCTCGCCGTGGCGACGACCCTGTCCCTGCCGCCGGCGATGCTCGGGCTGGTCGCCCCCGCCACGGCACGCCTGTACGCCGAGATGCTCCCCGGCTGGCCGGGTAGCGGGGGTTGGACGGTCTGGCGACCCCTCGCCATCGACTCCTACGGTGTCTGGGCGGAGCTCAGCCGGCTGTCGATCGGGCTCGGGGCGTTTCTCGTCACCGTTGCCTATCCCTGGCGCGCGGCGGTCGAGGGAGAAGATGCACGCGCGGTGGTCTTCGATCGGCTGCTGCTCACCTTGCTCGCCGCCGGCGCTCTTCTCGCCGGCTTGGGGCTCCTGTCGGAGGCGACCGGCAACGGCCGGGTCCTCTGGATCACGGGAGCGCCCACCCTCGCCGGGCGCGTGTCGGGCCCCTTCGTGAACCCGAACCACTTCGCCGCCTGGCTCGAGACGCTGATGCCCGCCGCCCTGGTCTACGCCGTGGCGATCGTCGGGCTCGCGTACGGCCGCGTTCGCGAGACCATCGCTGCCGCGCGGGCAAAAGGCATGCACGCGCGGCAGTCCTGGGTCTCAGCGCTGGTCGTCCATCAGCGACGTCTCTGGGCGCCGCTGCTCACCTGCACGGCCCTGCTGATGATGGGAGTCGCACACGCCGGGAGCGGCTCGCGGGGTGGAACGGCCGCGCTGCTCATCGGCCTCGGCGTCGCGAGCACCGGGATCGGCTGGAGCATGCGCTCGGGTCCGAAGCGCACGATGAGTCGGGGACTGACGGCTGCCGGGCTCGCCCTCGGGGCTGCGAGCGGCCTCGCGGTGGCGCTCTGGCTCGCCGCCGAGGCAAGCCCCGCGCTCACCGCCGAGGCCTATGACGTCAGCCTCGCGAGCCGCCTCGCCGTCGCCGCCCAGGGAAGCGCGATCGTACGCGACCATCCGCTGCTCGGCACGGGCCTCGGCTCGTGGCTCCCTGCCTTCCGCCCCTACCAGGCGCCGCCCGTCGAGGGAGGCATCTGGGACCACGCGCACAATGACTACCTCGAGCTGGCG